>NZ_NPDG01000067.1:0-43958 GCF_002272225.1 Bacillus sp. 7894-2 | reverse complement strand
CCTCTGAATCTTGAAGCGGGGGTCTTACTGCCCGTTAGACTGCGATAAAAATCTTTCATTATAGGGTTTCCAACTTTTCCGTTTATATCCAAACAGACACCGTCTCATCTCCCTCCCTGTGATGATGCTTCTTAACCCCCTGAAAATTCCTTTTGACAATTTTAAGTAATCGGAGTAAATTCATATCATAGTATATTCAAATAATCAGATATACAAATTATAAAATTAAGAAGGGTTAGGCATGCAAAACAAATCAATTTTTACTGGAAGATATAGCGGATATTCCTTACAAAGTTTCCAGAAGGATCTTCTGTCGGGTCTTGTGGTTGGCGTAATTGCTATTCCATTAGGTATGGCGTTTGCCATTGCTTCAGGAGTAAAACCTGAATATGGAATTTATACGACAATCATAGCAGGGATTTTGATTTCACTGTTCGGCGGGTCGAAATTTCAGATCGGAGGACCTACTGGTGCATTTATCCCTATCTTGTTTGGGATTGTGATGACATATGGATATGAAAACCTATTAATTGCCGGATTTATAGCAGGGGTTATATTATGTTTTATGGGGATTTTCCGGCTGGGGTCTTTGATTAAATTTATTCCGAGGCCTGTAACGATTGGGTTTACAGCAGGGATCGCTGTCATCATTTTTGCCGGTCAAATTGCCAACTTTTTAGGACTGACAGGTGTTGAGAAGCATGAATCATTTCTTAGAAATATAAATGAAATTATCGTTCACTTTCATACCATTAATGGTTATAGTGTTTTAACAGGCGGGATTTGTTTAGTGACCATCTTACTGACATCTAAATTTTTCTCCAGGATACCCGGATCTCTTGCGGGATTACTGCTTTCTACGCTTGTGGCGATTTTCTTCTATCCAAATCAAGTAGCAACGATTGGATCAACATTCGGGGATATTCCAAGTTCGTTGCCCCATTTTGAGATTCCGGAGATTACGTTTGAAAAAATACAGCTGTTAATCGGACCTGCCTTCATTATTGCTTTACTTGGCGGCATTGAATCATTATTATCTGCAGTAGTGGCCGATGGAATGACAAAAAGTAAGCATAATAGTAATCGAGAACTCATAGGCCAAGGAATTGCGAATGTAATTACTCCATTTTTTGGCGGGATACCGGCTACAGGCGCAATAGCCAGAACAGCCACAAATATTAAAAACGGAGCCATTTCTCCATTTTCCGGAATCATCCATGGAATCGCGGTTTTGCTAATTTTACTGCTCTTTGCCCCTTATGCGTCGACTATCCCTTTAGCAAGTATGGCCCCGATTTTAATGGTCGTTGCTTGGAACATGAGCGAGAAGCAGGAATTTTATCATGTATTAAAAACCAGGACTGGTGATTCACTTGTTTTAGTTGTGACCTTTTTATTAACGGTTTTTGCAAATTTAACGATTGCTGTTGAGGCAGGTCTCATATTAGCTATACTACTATTTACGAAACGTATGAGTGATATGATGGTAACCTCAAAATCACTGCCCAATCATGAAAACAAACATGGAAAAATCCAATCTCACATGGTGACAGATACTCATGACTGTCCTCAAATTAGTATTTATACTGTAGATGGCCCATTATTTTTCGGGGATGCTCAATCGTTCGAACAGTCAGTCATGAATACGTTCAATCATAATACGAGAGTTTTACTATTAAGAATGGGGAAAGTCCCGCTGCTGGATACAACGGGCGAATATTACTTATCCAAAGTTGTAAAGGATTTCTCAAAACACGGGATTATTTTAATATCTGGAATAAAACCTCAGCCAAAACAGGTGCTAAAAAAGACAGGATTATATGAATTTATAGGAAAAGAATATTTCTTTGAACATACTGGTGAGGCGATTAATTTCTCACTTACACACTTAAATAAAGGTAAATGCCTGGGCTGCAAACACTTTGCGTTTAGAGAATGTACAGTCTTTTCTGGTGAAGAAAGTGATAGGCAAGAATTAAGAAAGGCTGCCAGTTCATCTTAAAAAACGATTTGAAAGAGAGGGCCAATAAATTGAACCTTGAAATCCAGCAGTTTAAAGCTGAATTTTTTAAAGCTCTTGCACATCCGTTAAGGATTAGGATATTGGAATTATTAGCGGATGGAGATAAAAATGTTAATGAAATTCAAAGCCTTGTAGGAAGTGAAGGGTCTGCGGTTTCACAGCAATTAACTGTTTTAAGAGCTAAAAACATTGTCACGGGAACGAAAGATGGAAATCGTGTTATCTATTCCTTAAGAGATCCCATGATTGTTGAATTACTTCAAGCAGCACGCCAAATTTTTAATAACCACCTTGTCGATACGATCGAAATGCTAGATAAGTTTAATGATGATGATAATACCGAACAGCCTTAAACGGCGATTATGAAAAAACAGATGAAATCAGGTGACTAAAATGTTAACGGGATTAATAATTGTTGGGGTTTTGATTGTTTTAATTGTGCTATTCTTAAGTGTTATCACAACTTCTAAAGCCTATAACTTTAAGCATACCGTGGACCCCTTAGAAAACAATCCAAATAGAAGCGAAGATCGCCAAGTACAAAATAGTAACAATAAATAATAATAGATGCCACTTCAGCAAAAATAAGGGATAATCCTTCTTGGATCATTCCCTTTTTTATTTGTTTACTATCTTTTACCGTTTCTTTATCAAATCAACTAATCTCACTAATGACCAAGTGAACAATAATAGAGGCAACCCGATTAAAGCCACTACAATTGCTACTCCAATAATGATAACCATTGTTTTTTCCTCATCTCATTTATGAAAAAAAATCAGCCTGGGCAGCAGCTGATTCTTGAAAACCTGGATCTTCATTAAAATATCTATTTCGAAATGAGATATTTCTCTTTGAAGGCTGGACTTAGTTCACTCCACACATCAAATTTATTGCCGTCTAAATCATAAAAGACAAAGTTTCTTCCAGAGTGTCCTCTGTCTTCGATCTCTCCTACTCTTATTCCATTTTGCTTAAAGTCTTTATGTATGGCTTCTAAGGCACTTAATCCATCAACTTCAAATGTAAGCGAAAATCGCTCATTGCCGTAAATATCAAAGAAATTGGCACTTTGACCTTCTTTAGATTTCACAAGAAAAATACTCTGATTGGCAAAATTTAAAATTGCTTTGTCCTGATCTTTGTAGCTTAACTCTGCTCCTAATTTATTTACATACCACTCAGAGGAAAGCTCTACATTTGTTACTGGTATATAGGTTGTACCTACTCGTAATAATTTCTCGCTCATTTTCGTCATCTCCCAAATTTTAAAATATTTGCTTTAAATGTAATAAATAAACCGCGAATATATATATGGATGATTCTCCTATTTTGCATGACTGCCTATGTTCTTACGAGTTCATTCCTGTCCATTTAAAGTATCAATTGTATCCCAGCCGTAAACAAGTTCATAAAGTTTCTTTCCTGCAATCTCAACTTTAATCTTATCAATAACCTTGCCGCCCATGGCCTCATAAAATAACGTTGAATTATTATCCGCTAATACAAAAACGAGCATGGTGTTAATCCCTGATTTTCCTAATTCCTTAATTACAGATTTAACAAGAGCCTTGCCTATTCCTTGCCCTTGGAATTCTTTCAAAATATAGATGGAACTGAGTTCGCCCAGGTACTCCTTGTAATCCCCACTTCTTTCCTTGCCTCCAGATGAAAAACCAACAATCTGTCCTTCATCATTTTCTGCCACAAAGACAATCCCCTGAGGAATAATATTAATCCATAACTCTTCACGGCTTTGATAGGATAAATTCTCTAAGAATTCTTCTGGAAAAATATTTTTGTATGTAGTTCTCCAGCTGTCAACGTGTACCTTAGCAATTGCGCCTGCATCTGATAATTCAGCTGCCCTAATCTTCATATAACACCTCTTTTCAGTTCGTATATTACTCATTTAGAACATACCTTAACCTGCAGGCGGAATAACCCCTGATATAAGCAGAATAAACAGCACTAATCCAATGGAGAAAAAAATGATGGAGGCTGTGAAGACTGGCCCCCTCCTAAACACAAACACTTCCCGCTTTTGGATGAGGCCTGTTTGTGCGCTTGCATTTGAGGAACTGAAATCAGAAATAACTCCCCCGCTGCTTGAAAAGTAAAAGCTAAGCCCAGCAAAAGCCATGCCAGTAAAAAACATGACCTCTATGAACCTTACATAGAATGTGGAGGCAACGAAAAGTGTTACACCCACTTCAATCAGAAAAGTCAGAAGCAAAACAATAAAATATTTAGTCCGTATGATTTTCTCCTCCTTTTCAAGTACCTTCTACACTTTAGTTTAACATATTTTTACAAAAATTACTCTATTCTGAAAATTAAGTTAGTATTGTACTTCCGGTTGCAAATGCTTAAATTTCCGGCCTCTATGCTATAATCTTAAGGGTAAAACTAAAGATAGAGGTGACAACCCTTGGCCATACATGTCGTACTATATCAGCCGGATATTCCGGCCAACACCGGAAATATTGCCCTGACTTGCGCTGGAACGGATACAGCTCTGCATTTGATCCGGCCGCTTGGCTTTTCAACAGAGCCGGAAATGATCAAGCGGGCAGGCTTTGATTTCTGGGACTCTGTGAACGTATCGTATTATGATTCCATGGATGAATTTTTCTCAAAAAACCAGGGGGAGTTTTACTATATTGAAACCTTTGGTGAACAGGCCCATTCATCCTTTGATTTCAGTGATGTCTCAAAGGAGCACTATTTTATGTTTGGAAAAGAAACAACAGGCTTGCCTAAAGACTTGCTGGAGGAAAATAAAGATCACTTCTTAAGAATCCCTATGAATGGCAATGTCCGATCACTCAACCTTTCGAGCACAGCTGCGATATTGGTATACGAGGCATTGCGCCAGCAGGGATTCCCGAATATGAAATAAACCATCTTCTGCGCTGGAAGATGGTTTATCTTTCCCTCTAAAAAAAGACATTCTCAAATTTGATTCAGTCCCCCTCACTTTTCAGGTTTCAGGATAGTTCTTTGCAGGGGAACGCCTCCCATCGAAACATTGCGTTCTATGAAAATATAGGTCTTGCCATCAATAATGAATTTGCGATTCCCTATATAACTGACCTCTCTCCCTTGGTTGACAAGTTCACTCTGGATTGCCTCAATATACTCTTTGAAGTCCACATACCTCTCATCCAGATCAATCGTGATATGATTTTTCCTATATCCCATAAGCCAGTTAAAACCAATCAGGCATAAACCGAGTATAGCCAGAAATAGTATGGTTTTCATATCGAGGTTTCACCTCCCTGCTAATAACTAATGTATGAGAGTGATATTCATTCGTTTCATGTAAAACTTTCACCGCCGGGATCTTAACTCATTTTCTTATTAACTATACCGACCTTATCCACCTCCTTCCTGCTTACTTCGCATTGCTTTTATATGTGATTGGGATTATCGCAACCGCCCTTTTTTATTAAAAAAATAGCGGATAAAAAAAACCGGACGGTATCAGAACTGGATACCATCCGGTTTTCAGTATATTTATCACTCTTTAACAGCCGCTTATTCACCTGTTTGATTTTCATGATGAGGTTTCACTCTCTTAATAAAGAAAGCAAGTATAAGTGCAATCACCGCAATCAATGCAGAAAGGAAGAAAGTGAAATTAATGCCATGCAGCATCGCTTCATTCATGATTTGCTGCTGCATGTCAGCTGCGGCCTGTGCAGATGGCTGAGCTGCACTTGCACTCATATTGGCCAGTGTGTCAGCAGCCAGCTCCTCTGCTTTTTCTTTCGTGCGGTTATTCATGACGGTAATCAGCAGCGCGGAGCCAATGGCGCCGGATACCTGCTGCAGTGTATTATTCATGGCGGTTCCGTGCGGATTGTTGATCGGCGGCAGCTGATTCAATCCATTTGTCATGACAGGCATCATAACCATTGACATCCCGAACATCCGGAATGTATACAGCAGAACAAGGGTTGAATAGGCCGTATTCATGCCGATTCTGCTGAAGAAATAAGATGTTACAACGGTAATAGTCAGCCCAATCACCGCTAAAACTCTTGCCCCATACTTATCAAAGAGTTTCCCTGTAATGGGAGACATGATACCCATGACAATCGCTCCCGGAAGCATCAATAGACCCGAATCCATCGGTGAAATTCCGCGGATGGTCTGTACATAGATGGGCATCAAAATCATCGCTGAAAACATGGCAACGGCGATCACGATTGAAATGGCCGATGACAGGGCAAACATCGGATATTTGTAGATGCGAAATTCAAGCATAGGATCATCCATCCGAAGCTGACGGAGTACAAAGGTAAGTAAAGCAAGTGCCCCAATCACAATCGTGCCGTACACGAGCGGACTATCCCATCCTTTTTCCCCTGCAGAACTAAAACCATAAAGCAAGCCGCCAAATCCGATGCTTGATAAAACCAGCGAGATGAAATCAAGCTTAATGGCTCTCTGCGGTGTGATATCTTTTAATTTAAAGACTGCAAAAACTACGGTTAACAGGGCAATTGGCAGAACAAGGTCAAATAACATTCTCCAGCTGTAATGTTCAATCAGCCATCCTGAAAGAGTCGGCCCAATTGCTGGAGCTGTAATCATGACAAGACCAAACATCCCCATTGCTGCCCCTCTTTTTTCGACGGGAAATGCGGTAAGCATGACATTCATTAATAGGGGCATCATAATCGCCGATCCTGAAGCCTGAATCATCCGAGCCCCTAATAACACACCAAATGCAGGCGCAATGCTAGCCAGGAATGTTCCCAAAGTAAACAGTGACATGGCTGTAATGAATAATTTCTTATCGGAAAATCGCTGAATGAAGAATGCACTCGCTGGGATTAAAATCCCGTTAATAAGCATATAGCCTGTAGACAGCCATTGTACGGCAGTTGCATTCACATCAAATTCTTCCATAATGGATGGGAGAGCAACGTTCAGCAATGTTTCATTCAATATCGCTACAAAAGCCCCTATAAATAAAATGGCGATCATGCCATATGGCGGTTTGTTTTGATCCGTATTGGTTTGCTGCGACATTAGATCAATCCTTCTTTCTAAGTTAACTATAGATTTGATTACAGGATACAACTGACCTGACCTGATCAGACCTGAATGAGACCTTCCCGCAAAGCATCCTGCAAGAACGGACTCGGTTCACCCACGCTGCAGAGCTGCAAATCATGCATCGCTCTCGTGCAGGAGGTATAAAACACTCTGCGCAGGCTCTCATCACCATATACTTTTTCCGATGCATCATAAATGATGACGGCATCAAATTCAATGCCCTTGGACAAGTACGAAGGTACGACAACGACTCCTTCTTCATATTCAGTCGAATTGCTCCTCAGGAGTTTTATTCCATCGATGCCGGACAGGGCTTCATAGGCCTTTGCACTTTCCTCAGCAGACTTACAGATAATGGCCATGCTGTTAAGCCCCTGGCTTCTCCAGTCAGCAACCTGGGAGGCAATGAAGCTGTGCAGTTCGGTGTGATCTGATAATTGCTTCAGCTCAGGCAGCTTGCCATCGCGTTCAAACGGGATGATCTCTTTCCCGTTAGGAACCAGTCTTCGTGTAAATTCGATGATTGGTTTAGTCGACCGGTAGCTCCTCGCTAAATTAATCAGTTCTGTCTGATCCGGACCATACAGGCTGGTGAGTGTGTGAAAATCAGCCGTTTCGCTGGCATGGGCGAAAATCGCCTGGTTAAAATCACCGAGCACCGTCATCTTGGAAGCAGGAAACAAACGCTTTAAAAACTCAAATTGAAACGGAGAGTAATCCTGCGCCTCATCCACCACAATATGTTTAATCGAACTATTCGTCTGAAAGCCTTGAATCTGCTCCTTCACATATAAAAATGGAGTAGCATCTTCATAACATAATCTGCCTTCACCGAGCATTTCCTGTGTCGATTGGCAGATAGCAGCCCATTCTGCCGGCATCTCCTCTTCCATCCACTCTCGGATCTTCAGGGGATCTGCAAATAGCTGCTTGTATATCGCCTTAATATCAATGAAACGCATGGCCCTGATTTGTTTTCGCAGCGGCTTGAATTTTTTCCGGACAATCAGGCGGGCTAACGCTTCAGGCTCGATTTCATAATCATGAATCGAATCCCCTGTAAAGCCGCGTTTTTTCGCCAGGTAGGCATGTGCCTTATGGTATTCCTCATTGCTGAGCAGTTCGATTTCCTCCTGTACCCACTCCTTGGACCGTTCAGCTTTTTCAGCTTCAGTAATTTGCTTAATAAGCCAATCCGCCAGCTTCTCAAGTCTGTTATGAAAACGGAGTGAAGTGCCGCTGCTGTAGAATTGATCTGCCATTTGCTGAGCAGCAACGATCGGCTTTCCTCTGAAACTTATATCCTTAAACAACATTCCGAATAACTCCAGCGACTTCAAGTACGCATTAATGGCCTCAAAAAACCGGGCAGATGCTTTAAATTTAATGCCCGCAACCCTTGATCTGTAGTCAGGGGTTTTCGCAGCAGTTAAGACATACTCCAATTGCTCATATGGATTTTCTACGGCGAATTCTTTACCCAGCCGATGATCCAAATATTCCTGGAAGGTAACCTGCTGCATGTTCTCTTCCCCGAGCTCCGGCAGCACATTGGATACATAGCTGTTAAACATCCTATTAGGTGAAAACAGAATGATTTGATCAGCATTCAGATTTTCGCGGTACTTGTAAAGCAGATAAGCAATCCGCTGCAGGGCAGCTGACGTCTTGCCGCTTCCGGCCGCACCGTGAACAATGAGCAGCCTTCCCTGATCATGACGGATGATCCGGTTTTGATCCTGTTGAATGGTCGCGACAATATTGTGCATATGCTTATCAGTTCCCTTGCCGAGAACCTGCTGCAGAATTTCATCCCCAATGGTCAGACTCGTATCGAACATGGATTGAAGTTCACCGCGGCGGATCAGATATTGCCACTTTTTCTCCAATGTGCCCTCAATTGTGCCTCCGGGTGTTTCATACTTAGCAGGCCCCGGCTGATAATCATAGTACACACTCGAAACCGGCGCCCTCCAGTCGTAAATAAGAAAATTCTCGCCGCTCTGATCCCTTAACGTAGCAATGCCAATATAAACAGGCTCCTGTTCGGAAGAGCCTTCTTCCGTAAAATCGATCCGGCCGAAATAGGGCACCTCTTCCATTCGGCGCAGGGTGGACAAGCGCTTTGAAGCATGCCGATGGGTGCTTTGGCTGACAGACAGAGCCTGTGCCTCCTGCCTCAAACCGATAATGGTCTCCAAATAATCATCAAAGGTATCTGTGTTCACCTTGACTTCATCCCAAAAGTGTTTGCGGATATGAACTACTTCGTTTTTACGCCTGGAGGTTTCTTCTTCCAATCTGCGGACTTCCTCCGTAATCGTCTCCATTACACCGTCCAATCGATTTTGCTCGTGCTGAAGTTTTGAATTCATAGCAAACACTCCTTAAAAATATTTATAAAAAGGTTGACAAACGAATCGATTTCATTATATAATTAAGATAGGGATAATACACTTAACTTTAATTACATAATGTGCATCTATATAAATTTATCACAGGAATTCATCTATTTCAATAGATAATTATAAAAAAAGAGCCGTATTTACAGTTTTAGCGTAAATATGGCTCTTTTTATTTCTTTTTTAATCCAGATGCCCACATCTCCTCATGCAGTCTAAAGCAGAAACCACCGGAAAATTTAGCTTTAAAGTACTTAGAGATATGTTAGGGTAATACATATAGGGATGAGTCCCTTGCAAAAAAATTAAAGGAGGCCTCGTCATGATTATCAAGTGGATTCGGCACAGATTATGAACAGGGGCAGGTCTAAATGCTCCGGAAAGAATCTGATCTGCGATATTTAGAACAATGATACGATCATACGGAGGTAAAAGATGAGTGAACAAATAATGAAAATAAATAATGTGGATATATGTACAGAGAGCTTTGGAAACTCTAAGGATCCAGCAATTCTTTTGATCATGGGCGCAATGTCTTCACTGGACTGGTGGGACGAGGATTTCTGTCACCGTCTGGCTGATCAGGGGAGATTTGTCATTCGGTACGATCATCGGGATCTGGGAAGATCGACCACTTATGAACCCGGGACTTCCAATTATACAATAACAGACTTGGCTGACGATGCAGCAGGCGTACTGGATGCTTATCACATTGATCAGGCCCATATTGTCGGGATGTCCATGGGCGGATTAACTGGACAGATTCTTGCCTTAAGATATCCGGCCCGTGTATTGACACTTACGCTTATCGCATCAAGTGTGTTTGGAACTGAGATGGAAAAGCTGCCGCCAATGGATCAGAATATACTGGATTACCACGCGGAGAGTGCTTCCATCGATTGGTCGGATCGGGATGCTGTCATTCCTTATCTCGCTGGCGGATGGAAAACACTGGCCGGCTCCAAGCCTTTCGAACAGGAAAGAATGTCTAAACTTGCAGCAAGAGAAGCAGACCGCGCCAATCAGCTGCCGAGCAGATTTAACCATGCCCTGCTTCAAGGCGGAGAAGAATATTATGATAGAATGGATCAGATCCGCGTACCGGTTCTCATCATTCATGGAACAGAAGACCCGGCCCTCCCATACGAGCACGGGCTTGCGCTTAAGAAAGCCATCCCTCATTCTGAATTGATGACACTTGATGGAACTGGCCATGAGATTCATAGTGAAGACTGGAATCAGATTATAGATTCTGTTGTAAAGCATAGTTCTTGATAAAAGAATAGTTAAGAAAAGTTCAAAGCCCAATTTCTCAAAATTATTAATGAGAAATTGGGCTGCTTTTTCTATACAATCCGATATTAAAAGAACCCTGCTACTAATGGATTGGAATCAATGCTTCAGCATACTTAATACTTTCTTTTAAGTAAACAGGCGCTTTCGGGTGATGTAAGATCTCTTCAGTTGTTAGCCATAACACCTCTTCGACCTCATCGGAACATAAAGGTAATGCATCACCAGATTCATATTCGCATAGAAAAACAATATCTACTACATTATGATTAGTATCTGTTACGAAAGAAGTACTGTGTATATAAGTTAAACGGTCTTTTACTTTTACCCCGACTTCCTCTAAAATTTCACGCTTTACAGTTCTTTCTAAAATATTTGATGAGTTTCCTTCTAAATCCACCTTTCCTCCAACAAGGGAAAGCAAACCACCTGCATGTTCCTCTTTTTTACTTCTTTCAACAATGAGCCACTTGTCATTTTTCCTTATAGCCCCTTCTACATTTACAATAAACATTTTTAGCCTCCCGCTCATAAATTTCACTTTCCATAATAAATAGAAGCAGACCACGTTTTATAAAGGAGCAATTAATTCAACTTTAATTCGATCAGGATCTTCGAAATAGACTGCGTAATGAGCAGTTCCTCCCGCAAAAGGATGCTTGTTTTTATAAAGGATATTGACCCCTTTAGCCTCTAATACATTCGTTATTTCATCAACGTGAAGCCGTGATTCAGCATAAAATGCCAGATGATTCAGCCCCACTCGGCATCTATGATATGGAATATCAAGAAAGCGTTCCTCTGCCTGCACAAAGACAATGTAGGTTTCACCTAGTCTCCAGCTTTGTCCGAATTCCCATTTTTGAAAAGATACATATCCTAACTCCTCGAGAAACCACCCCCAAAATTCGGATGACCTTTCCAAATTTGATACGTACAGCTCGATATGATGGAGCAACCCCTTTGACAAATACACACCTCCTGGTGAATAAACATTCCAAAATATAGCTACTTACCTAATCTAACATTTCTACGTCTTTTTCAATTCCCCTTTGTTTAACTAACGCACCCGTTTGTTTAAGTACAATTATTCACAAACTTTACAGTGGGTATTTTAGATAAGCCTTTTTGCAAATCCAACACTTTTTTCTATATAGCCACTATTTTTATAGAATTTATGAGCATTAATTCTCTCTGGTCGGTTCCCACTATTTAGCCCTATTCCCGTTGCTCCAATTTTTTTTGCCCAAATTTCTGCCTCGTTTAATAGCTGTTTACCTATCCCTTTATTACGGTGATTTGAGTCTACCACAAGGGCTACAATACGAACATATAAGCCATCTAATTCATAATAATACCCTTTTACAAGTCCTATCATTCCAACTACTTTAGCATCATATAATGCTAACAAAGTATGGTAGTCTGGACTAGATTCAATATTGCTAAATCGTTTTTTCATTTTTTCGATTGTTGTGGGATATCCAAGGTGTTCCATCAATATAGTTATTTCCTTAATATCATTCACTGTTGCTATCCTAATTTCCATTTCACACCTCACTATATTTTTATTTCTATAAAACTTCTGTAATTACCAATATTTTTCCTTTTTCCATTAACCTGCCCGCTAGTTGAAAAAACAGGAATACCTATCATTCCTGTTTTTGTATCACAGATCTAAGCTGGCACTTTTCTTTTCCCTACTAAAAAATAAAGCAAATAACCGACAATATTTAATAAAGTAAACACGATAACCCAACCAATATTTAATCGTTTATGATGATAAGCATTAACGGTTGCCCAAATAGTGAACAAAGTTATATAAACTGCCATCCCTGAGAACAAAATTATAGACATTAAACTACCAATATGTCTCGTTTCCATTTCAACGTACCACCGTTTACCATCGCCGTTTCCATAAGGAAAGAAATCGGCTTGAAGCCATTCAGGATTCCACACTTTTTGTTCATATCGGTAATCTGGCTTTGTATCTCTTACATAATCAAATACCAAATTGTTATTATCAACATTACTTACATTATAAATTTCGATTTGTGAAATTTGGTCTGTTCCTTGAACGAGCCCTTTTATTTCTTCTTCCATATCTTTTGAAATGGCTCTTTTTCCATCCAACACATCAAAAATTTTAGTCGCAACAATGGAATTTTCGCGTGCATTTTGTTCTTCTAATGACCATATAACTCCAAATGGGGTAACAGTAGTAATAAGGCATATTAAAGCTAGATAAAGCACCCATTTTGCAAATACTTTTTGTGCTTTAAATAATTGCCCTATAACAGAACGCATTTCATTTTCTCCGCCAAAACGGTTAATTGCTATTTCAATAGCTTCTTGTTCTGATTTTCCCTCTGATTTCAATTCGTGAACTGCTTCTAACAAATGATTTTTCATTTCTGCTTTTAAATCTTCAATGTCTTTCTTATTCCCACCAACATTATGATAAACTTCATCAACATACGATTCTATTTGTTTCATGCTTGTTCTCCCCCTTCTAAAAACGAATCAATAATTTTTTTTACAAACTGCCATTCCAAACGCTTTTTTTCAAAACCTTCTTCACCCTGTGGTGTAAGTTTGTAGTATTTTCTTCTTCCTCCTGGTCCTTGTTCATCGCCCCAGTAAGATTCAATCCATTTATTTTTTTCTAAACGCTTTAGAGATAAATAAAGTGTCCCTTCCTTTATTTCAAATTGGTCTTCGCTTTTTTCTCGAACCAGTTTTGCTAACTCATATCCGTACAAATCTCTAGTATGTAGTAAAGACAGTATTAACGTATCAATATGACCCTTTAGCACTTCTTTATTAACTTCCAAATTTGCCCACCCCCTTATCTAAAGATAAAATAAAATACTATATAATGCAAGGTATTATAATAAATAAATAGGACTCTAGGAATGATAAGTCCTTTTTCCATAAAAATGCCCCTTTAGTTGAATAACAAAATCGGTCTTTAATAGTGTGGTTATTAGGAGTCTTTGTCTAATAGTGAATTGATTAAATATCTAGATGCAATACAGTCTCTAAAAATTTTAGCCAAATGAAGTCTGTTTTGGTTCAGCCATTCCTAATTGTGCCCATTCTTCTTTTGAAGGACCGTAGATCCCTGGAACACTAATTCCTGCTTGTCTCATTAGAATAGTCATTTGTCCCCGGTGATGAGTTTGATGTTGGCTTAAAAATAATAAAAGACTTCCCTTTGTCATGTTTATTCCAAAGAAGTCAATTTGTTCCATAAGAGTCTGATCAGTCCATTGAGTTTTCAAAGCCTCAACAAATTCATGTGAAGATTTAATATAGCTTTCAGCAATGAAGTTAGCGGATGATGGGACAGACCAGTCTTCATCAGGAGCTTTAAACCTTAATCCTGCCTGTGAACTAATAACTTTAATAGAAGTGACCGTATGCCATGCAATACGTCCTAAAGACCATTGATTTGGAGTGACTTCTTGCTTTAATGATTCATCCGTGAGATTTTTAAGAATCCTGCTTGTAGCTCCTGCCTCAAATTCCCAAGATGTATAAAAATCGCTTAAACTATGATACATCTTCAAACTCCTCTCAATAATATGCTTATTAACATTCTCCCTTTTAATTAAATTACCTCCTCCTTTTTCTTTAAGGCTGCACCCCAGAAATAACGATTTCCAATTCTAGTTGAATTCTCCTTGTATAAAACCTCTTCTTATTCAACAACTGCCCTCGATAGTACAACAAACGATCCTCCCCGTTAGTAACATAACAAAAAGCCACCTGGCTTGGCAGCTTAACATTTAATGAATGATGTCTGGTCCCCCACCGGCTTTAAAGCTTAAGGCACTTATTTTAAGTAAAGTCTACTTATAGTTCTGCTGTATACCTATTCATTTTCTTTCGTTCATGTGTATTATTTTATTTAAGGGGAGGTATGTGTAAATGAAAATTGAGCGCTTATCAAATGGAAGAGTAGAAGATTTTTTAAATTACTGCAGGATTCATAAAGGAGCAGTTGATTCTTCCTTTTTATATGAGGATGATTTAAAACAGTTTCAAGATACTGAAGAGAACCCAACCTATTTAGCAATTGATGAAAATGGGAAAGTAAAAGCAGTTGCTTCCTTGATTATGGATGAATATGCGAAAAGCGGGCGGAAATCAAGATTTCGCATTTTCCACTCTGAGATTGAAGATATTGATGTTTATAAAGGCTTAATGAACGAATTGTTGAAGTATAAAGAAGGCTACGATAAATATTTTATATTTATACCGCTTGATAATAAGAAGCTGCAAAGTAATTTATCACAATTACAATTTTCAGCAGAACGGTACTCGTTTATCCTTTTACGAGATCATTCACCGGTTGCGTCAGTAAATCTTCCGGAAAACTATGAAATCAAAAATTATGAATCAGGGAAGGACGAAGAAATCTGGTGTATGGTCCGAAACACTGGTTTCGCTAAGCTTAAAGGGAGCGAAACACCAATGAGCCCGGACCAAGTAAAGAAAATGATGGCTTCTGATGACTATCTTGATGGCGGGGCCATGATACTCTACCATTATGAAAGGCCGGTTGGAGTGGTGAAATGTTCCGACGATGAATATAATGATATTCAGACAATGAATATCGGGTCTCTTGCCTTGATTCCAGAGTACCAAGGTAAAGGGTTAGGAAGAATGCTTCTGCGGAAAGCTATGCAGTTTGGATTAGACCAGTCATACAAACAAATATATTTATCTGTAAATGGAGAAAATGAGCAAGCAAAATCATTGTATGTGCAAGAAGGCTTTAGAGAAGCAGAAGGTTTTATATGTTACGCCTACCATTTTTAGATACTTAAACAAATATATGGCAGTCTAATATTTCAACAAGATTTCTGACTGTCATAATTTTTTCCGGTCTTACTTCTGCCAGCCTGATAGTCATTCCACCTCTAAAACATACCTTCAAAATACAGTATACATCAAGAGCCTTCTGACAATATGCCATGTTGTGAATATTTTCCTGTTTTAGAGCTAAAATACCCTTAAATATACTTTTATAAGGGTGACTCGGTAAATGCCGGATAAGCGACTTGAGCAATTTGATCATATAGTGAGAATGGGGAAAGAGGGACAAGAGGCTCTAAATAAGTATTGGTTAGATTTTGATCTTTATACTTCATTTGAATACTGGTTAATGGCAGCACTTCTTATAGGTCCTCTTATCTACTTGTTTTTTAAAATTGATAAAAACAGAATTTTTTTCTTTGGTTTCTATGGTTACAGTATTCATGTAATATTCGGATATATTGACTTATTTGCGAAAAATTCAGGATACTTAAACTATCCTTTCCCAGTGATCCCAATGCTGCCAGGGCTAACCCTTGATTCGAGTTTCGTTCCTGTTACTTTTATGCTTGTTTACCAATGGACGATAAGCCGGGAAAAGAATTACTATCTGTATATGATCATTACCTCTGCGGTTATGGCATTTATCTTTAAGCCGGTTCTGGTCGCAATAGGGCTAATGAGGCTTTATGGAAACGCAAATTATATCTATCTATTTGCTGGTTATTTAATTGTCATTACGATCGCTAAATTTATCACGAGTGTGTTTTTGTGGACAGAGGCTAAATACAAAAAAGGATAAATGGATACCATTTATCCTCCCTTTTTAACCTGCCTGGCCTTGGAGTTTTAAAGAAGAATCTGCCTGTTTAAGCAACTGTTCCTGAGTTTGCGAATCCTTATATTCATATCTGCCAGGCTGCACGCTGCAGTTGGATTTTTAATTAGAGTCAAATTACCTTACTTTTTTTAACTGGGTTTACATCTTTCTTATGTCTCATAATTTCAAGCACTTTTATAATTCCACTCAATAATCTTCTCCACAATAAGCAAAAGATAGTAGAGTAATTAAAAAGTCTCGATCTTCGGGAAACGATAGCTCTAAGGTTCTTAATTCCTCGATATTCTTCCAGTCAATGTCATAAATCAAATGATCAGGATCCTGAATGGCTGCTCTTCCTCCAATTATCTCCACTTCAAAATATCTTACTTCCCCACTGCAACTCACTTTATTGAAAATAGGCTGTATCACACATACCTCAAACCCTGTTTCTTCCCTTATCTCCCTGATACAGCATTCTTCAAATGTTTCTCCTTCTTCCAAACCGCCTGAAGGAACAGACCAGCGTTTTGGTTCGTCTGCTGTCCCTTGCAATACCATTAGAACCTTATCCCCGCTAATGCAAACTCCCGCCGAGCCAAGCCATTTACTCATATAACACACCCTCTAATAAGCTTACTTTGGATAAACTATTCAACACCTTTAGTGCTATTCCTTTCATGATTAGCCGAATCTTATTTAGAAAGTTATAAACTGACGTATTAGCAGCGGATCCTAAACAAAACCCACACCTAGGTGGGTTATTTTGGTAAACTGTAATAAAGGAGGGTGACATGAAGACGTTTGCTTCTATCTTAATAATCATTACTGCACTATTTGTATTTGATGTGATTGTCAAAAAAGAGGATGCTCCTATTAGTCAAGAAGATAAGAGCAGTCAGATCATGTCTGTTCTTGACATTGTGGATGATGAATTTGGTTTATTTGGCTATTCCGTAAGTCATGAAGAATCAATTATCTATATTGTTATGGATGCATTAAAGAGCGAAAAAGAACTGAAGGAATATCTTTCAAAGCAAATAACACAAGAAGATCTGAAACAATATAGTTTTGATATTATAAAAAGACCTCTGGAGGAAGTTGAGGCAGAAAGTAACTTAGTTAAAATCGAATCTATCTTAAATGAATATTTTGAAGAAGAATATTTTACAGATATTCAAAGAGTCATAAGTTTTATCGAACCAGAGCCCACTATTAAAATCGACCTTGCCAAAGACAGTATAAGATCTGCCGAGGAATTTGAAACTGAACTAAAAAGCCTGCTGGCTTCTGATAAATTTGATTTCATCTCTGAAGGTTTCAAGTATAAGTTTCAAATTGAAAAAACAGATGATATTTGAATCCATAAGATGAAGCCTTTTAACCAGCCCGAGAAGAAAAACAGCTGGTTTGAACTTATTGAACAAGAACAAGATTATGAATACTAAAATATCAATTTCAAGATATCCTGTCTGCCTATCCGGCAGACGTTCCTACTAAGTTTGTTTTAACTTAAGTTCAATCATTTCCCGTTAGATCATCTATTACATGGAATATCAAATAAAAAGCCGCTTTCCTGTAATACAATAATTTATTTAAGAAAATCCTCGAGCGCTTCCCCAGCCAGCTCTAACGCTTTTATTCTTCTTTCCAAAAGCGTCCTCTGGGGACTTCCCTCTTTTAACTTGGCATAAGCGCTCTCTATTGAAGGCATTAAACCAATAAGAACTTTGCGGGCTTCAGCTAACTCCTCTCTGGTATAAGGATGGAGTTTCTGATCCCATACATTCTCCAGGATAGCTAAGCCGATGCAGCATGCTTTGTGCCGCTTTTCTACCAGGGTAGTATTGGCACCTTTCTCAGTCATCTGAGTCAGGGCCTTTTCGAGTTTACCTATTGTCGATTGGAAAGATTTGATGGATTCCAATTTAACTGCATTTGAAACGTTTACCATGATAAAGGCTGTCCTCTCTTCATTTTGTTATAGTTAATAAGTGTTAATCATTCTATGTTCTATTAGAAAGCATTGCACTAAGCAAATATTCAGCATCCTGCCCAACTCCACAAATCAATGCGGATCCTCGCTGATATTGCCAAGGTAAACCAATAAAATAAAGCCCCTTTATTTCAGTAACCCCCCTTTTATGTATTGGTTTTCCTTCACCAGAGACCACACCCTCTATATGAATCCAATCGTATGAGGGAACAAAACCAGTAGACCATATGATACTTTCGAAATTCCTCTGAGTCCCATCTCCAAAGAGAACTTCTGTATCACTGACCTGTATAACTGTCGGCTTTACATCAACCTTCTTATTCTGAATGAGTGTTTTCAGCTCTTTTCCAAAAATCGGGTCCTTCTGTTTCTGAAACCAGCTGCCTTTAATCGTACTTGTCCCCGCAAACAGCAGGCCGATTTTTTCCAGCCAATAAAAAATGCTTTTCCCCAGTACGGTTAAGGGGAAAAATTTCATGCGATGGCCAACAGCTATTGTGACTTTCCGGTCTTTGGCTAACTCCACAGCAAGCTGCGCACCTGAATTGCCACCGCCCACAATCAATACCTCACCGTCTGGCACTTCTTCCGGTGATCGATATTCTGAAGAGTGAAGCTGGAAAGCACCTGTTCCCTCTTTAATAACAGGAGGTATATAAGGTTTTTGAAAGGCACCAGCTGCGATGATAACTTGTTGAGCTTTAAGGCTACCGTTAGTAGTCTCTATAATAAACGAGCCATCTGGCAGCTTATTCAACTGAGTGACGTTCGTATCCAGCATGACCGGAAGAGCAAAATACTTCACATAGTCATTCAGATAATCCGCCATGTCATCCTTCGTCGGAAAATCCTCTGATGGACCTCTCATTTGCAGTCCGGGCAGACTGCTATATTGGCGCGGAGTAAATAAAACAAGGGATTTGTATCTTTGTCTCCAGGAGTCCCCCACGTTGCCGTTTTTTTCTATTATCACAAAGGATATCTTCTCTTTTTTTAAAAAATATCCCATTGCTAATCCGGCTTGACCACCGCCAATGATGACAGTTTCATAGCTTATCATGGCTCTCCCTCCCCGTAATATATTCAAATATATATTTGAATATTATTATACATAATAACCAGAAAAAGGAATACAACTTCTCAAAAAAAAGAGCCGCCAAATGGCAGCCCGATAGCAGGTATTCCCCTGCTTTTATGTTAATTGCATCGTGGTAATGCATGTAGCATCATCCTCAAAAGTGGAAATTTCCGATTCTGATGCTTTTCCATCATGCTTAATCTTTATTTGATAGGTTTTGTCCCTTGGAAGCCATAAATCGAAAAACCCATTTGCCTGAGTTTTGACCTTATCATCCAAAATCACATTGCCTTTTGAATCCTCAATATATACATCAAACTCTTTTTCAGCCAGTTCACCTTGACAACCTGTCAAGCTATGATTCGTTCAAGGGTGGGTTTCATTAGCGTAAGGCGCAATCGATACGAAAAACTCTTCTTCCGGCAGATCATAGGATAATTCCTCTCCGTCCGATTCTTTAACGATCAGCTGCTCCGAGGTAATGGAGGCAGATCCGGTCTTTATATTTCCAACGCTGTAATCGTTCACTAATGCTTTGATGTCTTCAGTCTCTGAAGCAGCATCTTCTTTGGAGTCTGCTTGTCCACAGCCAGCTAATGCCATTGAAATCAGTGAAGCAGCGAGAACCAATTTGATCTTCATCGTTTTCACATCCTTATTCTTTCTTCATCTCTAACTATACCAAAGTACTATAGCAAATAAATATGAACAATTTATGAAAGCTTGTCTGACAGTATAGAAAAAAAGGCACGCTTCTATTGCGAGCCTTTCCGAACTACCTTACAAATGTAAGTTTACTTCCTTTTCCAGGAGCTTCACATGGTGTTCCTTCCGCTCTTCCAAATACGATGCTTCGGCCGCAAATGGCTTCGACATCTTCCTTATCATGCGTCACCATAATACAGGTCATGTTTGCCTTTTTCAGTATCATCAAAAGCTCATCCCTGATCGATCCTTTTAAGTTCGCATCCAAATTGCTGAATGGCTCATCCATCAGCAGCAGCTTAGGCTTGGGAGCCAGAGCCCTGGCCAGAGCAATCCGCTGCTGCTGACCGCCGCTGAGCTCATGCGGATATCGTTTCTCATACTCTGTCATCTGGACAAGCTCAAGCATTTCCCTGACACGAGGATATCTTTCTTTTCGCGGCAGGCGCGACAAACCGAATAAAAGATTATCCTTTACTGACATATGAGGGAAAAGGGCATAATCCTGGAATACCATGCCCACCCCGCGGTCTTCCGGCTGTACAAAAGTCTTCTCTCCGGCTGCTTCTGTGCCTGCGATTTCAATGCTTCCCGACTTCGGAATTTCAAGCCCTGAAATCAATCTGAGCAGCGTGCTTTTACCGCTTCCGCTCTGTCCGAGTATGCCAACGATTTCCCCCTCGTCCACTCTAAAAGAGAAATTCTCAATTACAGGAACACGGGCTTTTGGAAATGAAAATGTCAGATTTTGAATGGTAAGGATGTTCATTTCTTCACCTTCTTATCAATCATTTGGAACACCGCTACAGATAAAACACTTATGAGGATAATCATGAGAGAAGGAATAGCTGCTTCATGAATCATCTCATCTTTTGCGTATTGATAGGTCTTCGTAGCAAGGGTATCAAAGTTAAACGGCCTGAGCAGTAAAGCCAAAGGCAGTTCCTTAATAATCTCTACAAATGTTAAAATAAACCCGCTGAATAAAGCGCCTTTGATCAGCGGCAAATCCACCTTGAAAAAGGTTTTAGTGACGCCGAATCCAAGCATCCTGGATGCTTCTGTATATTTCGGCCCGATTTTCTCAAATCCGATTTCAACAGCATTATAGCCTGTTGCCATAAATCGGATGGTATAGCCAATCACGAGCATAGCCAGAGATAAACTTAAGATAAGGGGAGCTTTTCCCCATCCCATATAAGCATAAAATGGCGCAAGCAAAGAATCAAGTTCTATAAATAACGCCAGGATCCCAATCGCAATAATGGCCCCGGGAATCGAATAGCCGGCTGTTGCCAGTTTGGATAAAACATAGGCCCCGTTCGAATGCGACCTCGTTACATTGGCGATAATCACAGCAAATAAGAGTATCAGCGCCGTAGAGATCATCCCAACAAAAACAGTCTGGTTTAACAGAGTAAAGAACGTGTCGTTCCATACCTTTGCGAAGGTCAGCCTGGTCCATGCCAGCAGCTGCACCACGGGTATAAAGAACCCGAGCAGGAAGATGGCCGAACAATAGCTGAACACCGCTGCTGCCTGAAGCCCCTTTAACTTTTTACGGACCAGAGGCCTTGATTTGCTGCTGATATTATAGCGTCTCCCCTGCCTGAGCAATTTTTCTATAAAAAATAATCCAACGATAATGACCATTAGCCATGCCGCCAGCCTCATGGCTGAATCTGCATCATACATGCCAAACCACGTCTGGAAGATGGCTGTCGTAATCGTATGGATGCCAAAATAGCTTGTTACTCCGTAATCACTTAAGACTTCATAAATGACAAGCACAGCGCCGGCCACGATTGCCGGCCTGGAGAGCGGGAGGACAATTCTTACAAAAATCGAAAAAGGCTTTCTTCCCAGCAGCCTTGCATTTTCAAGGAAAGAAGAGCTCTGGTTTTCAAGAAACGCTCTGCAGATAATGTATACATACGGAAAAAGAAAGATCGTAAATATAAATACGGCCCCTCTCAGGGAGGAGATTGACAGCCATTCCGGATTGATCTGATAATCGAACTTGTTCCTTAATGTAACCTGTACGACCCCTGTGTAGCTTAACATCGTCCGATAGGTGTAAGCAGCGATATAGGGAGGAATGGCCAGCGGGAGAATAAGCCCCCAGCTAAAAAAGCGCCTCAGCGGGAAATCGTATGCGGCAACGAGCCAGGCCAGGCTCACCCCTAATATGGCTGTAAATAGCCCAGTCATCACTACGAGAATAATCGAATTGGCAGCATAAGTTTTTAATAGATATTCCCTAATCTGAAACCAGTTTTCATTCGGTTCCTGGAAAATAGAAAAAAAGATAAACAAGATGGGCAGCAAAATAATTGCCGCCCCAATCAAGCTTACCAGCCACCATCCGTTAAAATCTTTTCGAAAAAAATGTTTAACAGATTCCGTATTCATGATTATTTCCAGCCTGTTTTATTGAAGATCTCAATGGCTTTTTGGTTATGCTTTCCTAAAGTATCAAAGTCAAGCTCCTGCATTTTAAAGTCGCCCCATGACTTCAGGATTTCAGGCTTTTCTGCGTCAGGATTAACAGGGAACTCATAGTTGTTCGCTGATAAATATTCCTGAGCTTCTTTTCCAGTCATGTATTCGATTAGCTTAGTTGCATTTTCAGGGTTTTTGCTGTGCTTCGTTAATCCAATTCCGCTAATGTTTACATGTGTGCCGTTTGTGTCCTGGTTAGGGAAGAATACACCCAGACCTTCTGCCACTTTCACTTCTTCAGGATCTGATGAATTGGCAAGCAATCCTACATAGTACGTATTCATAATCCCTACATCACCAATGCCGGCTGCGATAGCCTTCGCCTGGTCACGGTCACCGCCATCCGGCTGGCGCGCGAAGTTTTTCACAATGCCTTCAGACCATTCTTCAGCCGCCTTTTCACCATTCAACTCAATGAAAGAAGCAAGCAAAGACTGGTTGTAAAGGCTTGTTGAAGAACGAGCAAGCACTTTGCCCTTCCACTTATCACTTGTTAAATCTTCATAAGTTGATAATTGATCCGGGGTAACTCTATCCTTGGAATACACGATAACACGTGCTCTGGTCGCCATTCCAATCCACTTGTTTTCCTTATCGCGCAGGTTCTCAGGAACATTTTCACTGATCACATCGGATTCAACCGGCTGCAGAATATCATTATCCTTCGCGTGTGCAAGGACACCGCCATCCACTGTAATAAATAAGTCGGCTTCTGTGCTTTCGCCTTCACGCTTCAGGCGCTCAATCAGCTCTTCCGCTTCCCCTTTAACAACATTGACCTTAATGCCTGTATCTTCTGTGAAATCTTTGTATACTTGTTCATCTGCTTCATAATGTCTGGCAGTATAGACATTGACCACCTGCTCTTCCTTCTTGGAAGCGGTGTCTTTTTCTTTGTCACCTTCTGATGTGCCTTCTCCCCCGCACCCGGCAAGAGCCAGAGTTAAAGCTGTTGTTGCAATAAAAGGCTTTAGTAATTTTGATAAGTTCATGTTTTCTTTCCACCTTTATATATGTATTTGAAAATGAGAATTATTATCACTAAACTTATTCTACCTATCATCCTTCATTTCGTCAACATTCTTTTGCCATAAAAATACTAGATTCGTCAAATGAAATGTTTTTATTCAGATTAAGCATATAAATCTATGTAAAAAACAACAAGATCCTGATGCGCATCAGGATCTTGTTGCTACAACACTCGCGGAACCCCTATTTTCTACCTGACCGCACATCGGTTTCACGCTGTGCTTCTATGCCCATAGTCGTTTCCCGGATTGGCTGATTGAATGGAACCCGGTTTTGTATCTTTTCACTTTCGCCTTTTCCATATCGAACATTTATTTTGTAATGCTTATTCCATTCGGCACTCCTATTACTTCAATTGTATCAATGACCTTATTCTGTTCTTTATCGATGATGCTGACCGTATCTTCAAACATATTCGTCACATACACCCTCTTGTTGTCCGGACTTGTTACCACTCCATGCGAGCCTTTTCCGGTTTCAATTTCAGTTATCGCTTTCTTTAAAACAAGATCTATAACGGTCACACTGCTCGACGGAGTTTCTTCTGTTCCCTGGTTGGCCACATAGGCAAACTGACCTTTCTCATCGATATATACTTGTGCAGGACCAGTTCCCACTGGAATTTTATCAACTTTTTCAGTAGCGAGGTCAACCACAGCGAGAGCATTTTCTCCATTTAATGAAGCGACAAGTGTTTTTCCATCAGAAGTAATACCCGTAGTGACAGGAGCTATTCCCACTTTAATCCGCTTTTCTTCCTTCTTGGTTTCAAGATTAATAACACTGACCGTATCTTCACCCATGTTGGCAATGTAAGCTCTTTTGCTATCTGATGAAATCCTGAATCCATGCGGCCCTTTGCCGGTCTCAACTGTGTTTGTCACATTGAAGCTATTCATATCAATGACAGATGCAGTATTATCCTCGTTGTTTGTTATAACAGCGTACTTCCCATCATGAGTAAAAACAATGTGTGCAGGGTGATTTCCAACTTCGACCTCCTGAACCAGTTCATCTCTCTCAACACTGTAAAAAACGGCTTTTGCACTCACTTCTCCGTGGCTGCCATGGCCTCCTCCATGTCCTGCCCCTGGCACTACCGTAGCTCCGATTAATTCTCCATCAGGTGATACCTGCACATTGTGAGCTGAACCTTCCACCTCTATTGTCTTTACAATTGAATTGTCAACTGCGTCAATTTTGGAGATGCTGCCTTTTTCGTTAGCAGTGTAATAATATTGGACCTCCGTTTTTTCTTCAGCCTCTTCTTTATTGCCTTCCGTTTGCTGAGCATCCCCGGAAACAGACTTCTGTTCATCAACAGCATTACTTCCCGAGCTGCATCCAGCCATTATCACGCCTGACAATAAAATTACAATAAATATCATTTTAAACTTAATCATGGAATGTTCCTCCCTTATCGTATATAAAGAGAGCATAATAACAGCAAGAATATACAAAAGTGATGCAATTCACTTAATCAAATAAACTTACAAAAAGTTTAACAATCTGTTGAAATCCTTAATCTCTGCAAATTTAACAGGTATGATAAAGAATTTCCTTATAACCCAAACTTTTAAAATAAACAAAGCCCGCACTACTATTAGTGCGGGCCAGCCCATACCTATTCGATTATTTCCACACGTACGCTTTTTCTTCCCCACTGAAGGGCATCGCCCTGGCTTGGAATGAACACATCGATTGAATTTCCATTGATGCCTCCGCCTATGTCTGCTGCTATTGCAGTTCCATAGCCTTCCACTTTTACGATGGAGCCAAGCGGAATGACACTTGGGTCGACTGCAATCACTTTCGCATCAGGGTACTTTTTTAAATCCAGACCCATCCTGGTCACACCTGAACAGCCTTCACAACTCGCTGTATATGCTGTGCTTTCCACAGTCATTGTTTTACCTGCCGCTGTGCCGCGCTTCGCCTTTCGATCAAGCGCTGCTCTCGTTGCAGGTCCGGCAATTCCGTCCGCAGCCAATCCCTGCTGTTTTTGAAAGCTCTTGACAGCGCTCACTGTACCATTTCCATAAATACCATCTAAATTAGCTTTATAGTGACCTGTTTGTTTTAATTGATATTGAATTTGGATGACCTGTTTTCCAATGTCCCCATATCTCAGTACTTTTAATGCGTGGTTTGTCTGCGGTCCTGCAATACCATCAGCCTTCAAATTGCGCTTACGCTGAAAATCCTTGACGGCTTCCACTGTGATAGAACCATAGTATCCTGTTGATGTATGGTATGGGAATACCCCTTTTGTCATCAGATAATCCTGCAATTCCGCGACATCAGATCCTGATGATCCTTTGGCAAGTGTCCGATCCCCAAGCGCCGCTTCTGTAAACGAAGGAGCAGCCAGCATGAGAACCACAGCCACGATGGCCATCAGCATGTTTCTAAATCTTATTAACATTAAAAAACCCTCCCCAATTTCTTTTGATATAAAAGAATTCGGGAGGAAATGACATTATTCGAGTGTAGCAAACAGAATCACAACGTTCGTCCCTCTATCATCCATTATATTGCAATAATGTGTTCTAATCTGTCTGCGTATATATTACCCAATTCTATGAGAAGAAGCTGAAGACCTTCATCTTCAGCAATTTGAGCTATTTCCAAATATCCATGTACATTTCTTGTATTTTTTGTCATCAACAGCAAATTAAATCAAGAGATAGCCTCTTCATTCAGATAACACTTCATTCCACCAAAGCCTTATTTATATGAAAAAATTTCTTTTTCCTTATAAAGCTATTTCTGCGCTATTTGAATAAGATTCCCACACGTATCATCGAATACAGCCAATGTGACGTCCCCCATTACTGTTGGCTTCATAGTAAACTTCACTCCGTGGTTTATTAATCGTTTATACTCTTCGTGAACATCAGCAACGCCAAACATTGTGGCCGGAATTCCTTCTGCAAAAATCTTCCTTTGATATTCTGTGGCAGCCGGATGTACATTAGGTTCCAGCAAGAGCTCCGTACCATCTTGATCTTCGGGAGAAACCAGGGCGATCCACCTGTGTTCCCCGACTGGGATGTCATGCTTTTTTACAAACCCCAGCGTTTCTGTATAAAATTTCAATGCCTTCTCCTGATCCTGGACGAAGATACTGGTAACAATAACTTTCAACATGTTTTTGCCTCCTGTGATATTTGCGGCGGGCTGCCAGCAAAGCCGGTACATATTCTGTTAGGATCCCTATTCCGCTTTTATAAATTACTCTAGCCATCTTTTCAGCAAGTTTTTAAGTGGCTGGTTATTAAAAATAATTACGCGATATTTTCCCTTTCGTTCGGATCTGATTAGCTGTGCCTCTTCCAATACAGCAAGATGCTTAGCTATCGCCTGCCTCGAAATGGAAAGGCCATGCTTCATAATGAGTCGAGCCGTCAGTTCATATAGCGTCATCTCTTTGCGTTCGGACAACTCGTCCAATATAAGCCTTCGTGTTGAATCACCAAGTGCTTTGAATATAGCGTCTTTGTCAAAATTCATATTAAAATTATAAGCAACCAATTGGTTACTTGTCAACAAACGCAACTTAAAAGTTGCACAAAAAATGTGCCGCATCAATCTTGGAAATCGCACCGAGAACATGTCTAAGAGGTTTAATCCAAAGAACTGCATACATCATTCTGTGTTAGTAAAAAATACTAAAGAGGTGAGCACAATTGGAAAATGATAATATCAAGCTTACAGCTTCCGAAATAGGAACACTATGGGGGGAGTATGTAAACGGAACAATGACCGAGATCGTAAATAGGTATATGATTTCAATTATAGAAGATGAAGAAATAAAACAAGTTTTTGAAATAGCCATTAAGACAGGGGAAAAGCAAAAGAAACAGCTTGTTTCCTTCATCGAGAAGGATGGATTTCCAGTTCCCATTGGGTTTACAGAGTCCGACCTCAATAAAGGTGCAGGGAAATTGTTTTCAGACATATTCTGCCTAAATTATTTACATATTATGACTATCCATGGATTGTTAGGTCATACAACCGCTTTATGTGTTTCGGTCAGAAAGGACATACGGGAGTTTTACAACTCATGTGTAGATGATGCCAAAAGCATGTACGACTTAACCATTGAGCTGCTTCTGAAAAAAGGAGTTTTTCAGAGAGATCCCTATTTTTATCCTGCCGAAAGCCCTGAAATTATTACTGCAACAGACTTTACTGATGGATTTTTCGGAAAAGGAAGACGTTTATCTTCTACAGAAATAATCAGTATTTCCCTTAACATTAAAAAGGGAGTTATGGCAAAAGCACTTTCAATCGGATTCAGCCAAGTCACAGAGTCGAAAGAGATTAGGAAATTTTTTGAGGAGCTGGAAAAAGCCGCCGATGAAAACCTGCAGGCCCTTTCAAAAATATTGCACAAGGATAACTTGCCAGTCCCAACTTCATTGGAATCAGAGATTACCACATCAAAGGACTCTCCATTTTCCGATAAATTAATGCTATATCATATGGGTTTCCTGGTTCAAACCGCACAAGTATATTACGGGACGGGCCTAGCCGGATCCATGCGGACAGACCTGGCCTTAGCTTATGAAAAAGCAATCCTGAAATCATTGGGAATCACCCGAAAATGGTTCGGTATTATGGTGAGGAACAAGTGGTTAGAACAGCCTCCTCTTGCTCCCAATAGAAAAGAACTTGCACAGGATAAATAAGTTATCCCCTCATTTTTGTGAGGGGTTTTCACTGTCCGACAGATGGCCTGAGCCGCGCCTGGCCTCTCGTTTCCGGCTTAATCTCCTCCCCCGCCGCAGCTTGAGCAGGAGCTGCAGGAACTGCAGGAACTGCC
This sequence comes from Bacillus sp. 7894-2, assembly GCF_002272225.1. NCBI lineage: Bacteria > Bacillati > Bacillota > Bacilli > Caryophanales > Bacillaceae > Bacillus > Bacillus sp. 7894-2. The sequence goes on along the minus strand of NZ_NPDG01000067.1, from coordinate 15,393 downwards.
CGAACCGCAGCTTGTACCGCTTGATGAAACCTTGCTGCTGATTTTCATGTAACTGGAAAAATCATCATAATGAAAATACGATACAGATAAAAAAGGAACCAGCATTGCGTTATAGTTTTGCTGATTTTTCCTTTTTCTCATCATTTCTTGTATGACGCTTTTTTCATAGTTTTTTACTTTCTTTGCTGTTTTTTTCATGGCAGAAATGAGCGAGAGCACCGTATTCATGTATTGGCTATCGCTCTTAAAATAGAGCTCTTTTAGTTCATTTTCCGGCAAATTCTTAAAATCATCAATTATATTTGGAGGTACAGGGAATCTGTAAAACCCCTTATAAAGATGGATATTTTCCTTTCTTATGAAAAAGAGCTCACCATACACCCAATCAAAAAATCCGCGCAAATCAGGTTGAGGCAACTGGTTTAGATTTGGACTATGATGAAGAGTGCCTCCCAAATATCCTTTTGAAAAATCATTATACTCACGGGTAAACATGAGCATATGATGCCACAGGCCATCGACTTTTTCACTGAACATAGGGGACTCTTTTAAAAGAGAAGTCATAATAAAGTAGAGTTTTAAATCCAGCAGACGCCAGCTGTACTCATTTTCTTTTAGCTTAATTTCTTTCCTTACCCTCTCTTCTACATTTCCCATATAACTGCTGCTAAGAGATTTCTCCAGGTGATCACTTAGCTTTTTCAACCCTTTAATCGGTTTTATGTCTAAAGATTTCGGAGATAAACCAAATTTAAATGAGAGTTTCTTTCGCAAAAAGAAAATAAACCAGATAACCACTGCAAGTAGGAGTAACCAGACCATGTAATCCCCCTTTTACCCTTTCTTTGTTACTATTACGAATCCCATTGCCGGAAGTTCCATATTTTCGCAATATAATTTCCTTATCACAAAAAGAAAAGGCTGCCTTAGCCGGCAGCTGCCCAGATATGTACCATTTAAGATAAAATCACACCCGCAAAATTCCCCTTCAGGACTTGTTTCTCATTCTGGTTTGTACAAAGGAAAGATGCGGCTATGGCCATTCTATTTTGATCCTTCTCTTCATATCTATCGATCGTTACTTCGCAAAGAATTGTATCTCCTGTAAAAACAGGTCTCAAAAACTCAAAATTCATCGTACGTGCCAGCACATTTGCGTCACCGCCTATTTTGGTCGGCAGAGTGGCCGTTAATAACCCTTGTACCACAATCCTTCCCTGTTCATCCGGGGTTATATGGTGAATTCCTTCATCACCTGAAATCTTTGTGAATAGTTCAACATCCCTTTTGGTAAAAGTCCGTTCAAACGTAATTACGTCCCCAACATTTAATGGCATAAACATCCCCTCCGAAGGTTTTACAATATTAGCTCAGTACCTTAACCAATTCAATTTCATCTCTAATCGGAATACCATCATTTCCAATTAAGGGGATCTCAGGCTTTACCTTTCTTGCTTCCTCAACCGCATTATGAATAATCTTGGACAGGAAAAACCCTCGTTTCTGATAAAACTTCAATGCTAATAAATTATCATTGGTTGTTATAAGTTTTACAATTCTACAATTTTTCTTTTTAGCAAGATTTTCAACTTCCTGCACTAACGATGTACCTATCCCCTTGCCTTCTTCCGTACTATCCAAAGATATAATTTCACATTCCGTATTTTTAATTATGTAGGTTATTAAGCCAATGATTTTGTCTTCATTTAGAACAGCAAAACCATCTAATGCACTGCAATCATAAACCCCACTTGAAATAACCATTTCCGGGCTTTCCCAATGCAGCTTAAAAAATTCTATTATTTTATTTTTCGGTAAGTCCTCAACTGTGTAAATATTCATTTTTAGCCACCTTAAATGTTATCAAGTCTATCTTAATTATCTTAAATGGTCATCCAGTTCACAACCTTTTTATTCCATTTCACTTAGAAGGAAGCCCAATTGAATTCCTAAATCCCCTATAGCAAACAGCAGCTCTAATGTTACAATGGAATTAATGGAATATTTTAGGAATGGGGAGTTAGATGATGGAGGACGTTATATTAGAAATTAATAATTTGAGAAAGAGCTATGGTCCGAAGTCAGTGCTCAACGGTGTCTCTTTTGGGGTGAAACGCGGAGAGATCATCGGATATATCGGCCCGAACGGCGCTGGGAAAAGCACCACTGTCAAGATCATGCTTGGCATTGAAGATGACTATACTGGACAGGTCAACATCTTTGGCCGGGATATTTCAGATGGAGATATCGAGTATAAAAGAAAAATAGGATATGTTCCTGAAATTGCGGAAGTGTATGATAATTTAACCGGCCAGGAATACTTAACCTTTGTTGGTGAATTGTATGGTCTTGATTCCGGCCTTGCCAGCAATAAGGCAAAAAGCCTGATGGAGCTTTTCGGCATAGGGGAAGTCTATCATTCACGGATCGCTTCGTATTCAAAAGGAATGCGACAAAAGCTCCTTATTATCTCGAGCCTGCTGCATGATCCGGAACTTCTCTTTTTCGATGAACCCATCAATGGCCTGGATGCAAATAGTGTCATGATATTCAAAGAAATCATGGCGCAGCTCGCCGAACAGGGGAAAACGATCTTTTATTCCTCACATATCATGGATGTGGTTGAAAAAATCAGCAGCCGCATTATTCTCCTGCATGACGGAAGAATCGCAGCAGACGGCACCTTCGATGAGCTAAAGCAGCAAAATACGGAAGGTTCACTCGAACAGATCTTCAACCAGCTTACGGGATTCAGTGAACATAAGGAACTTGGTGCCCGGTTTGTGTCAGCTGTAAGGGAGATGTAGGGATGCAGGACTATCGCACTCTTAAACTATTGGATCGTTTTGAGCGGGTTTTTTATAGCTTTGGAGTAGATTACAAGGTTATGAGGAGACTCCTGCAGGTAAAGCTGACGATGGATGGACGGCGCGTGCCCACCATTTTCTCGCAGAATGCAAAAAAAGAAAACAAAGAAAAGAATAATCAGTACATAAAATCTTTATGGGTTTACGTATTGTTCAGTTTGTTCTTAATTCCATTTGTTCTTATGGGAGACAATTACCTATTCCAGATGAGCCTTTTTTACGGGATTTTCACCTTTTTCGTTATGACCTCCATGATTTCCGATTTCTCTTCGGTATTATTGGATGTCCGGGATCGAAACATCCTGTTCCCAAAGCCAGTCGGCCGAAAAACAATCAGCACGGCAAAATTGGTGCATGTTACGATTTATCTTTCTTTCCTTACCATTGCGCTTGCGGGTATCCCTTTGATAGTGGGACTATTCAAAAATGGGCCCTTATTTTTCCTCCTTGCTGCCGTAAACATCATCCTGATTGATTTATTGGTTGTTGGTTTAACCGCATTGATCTATTTATCAATACTGCGATTCTTTGATGGGGAAAAATTGAAAGATATCATCAACTATGTCCAAATCGGGCTGTCCCTGATGATCATGGTCGGCTATCAATTGCTTATACGGTCTTTTGAGTTCATTGACTTAACGGTCTCTTTCCAGCCTAGCTGGTGGCAGGGATTCATTTTCCCAATGTGGTATGCCGCAAATATGGAAATGTTGCTGAAGGGGGCTTTCGAGCCGGTTTATCTCCTTTTTTCTGCATTATCATTCCTAATTCCGATCCTGTCCATCTGGATTTATATGAAATTTACCGGCACCTTCGAGCAAAGCCTGCAAAAGCTTGCTTATCACGGAAAAGCCAAAGAAGCAAAGCGGAGTAAAGCAAGGCAAATCCTTCTTAACATCATTTGCCGCTCGCCGGAGGAGAGAGCCTTTTTTCGCTTTGCCGGCAGCATGATGAAAAATGAACGGGACTTTAAACTGAAGGCCTATCCGTCACTTGGTTTTTCCATCGTGATTCCGTTTATTTTAATCATAAATACTCTCCGTGAAGATTTTGGACAGCTATCTGACAGCAAGTCCTATATAACGATTTACTTTAGCTTGATCATTATTCCGACCATCATGATACTTTTAAAGTATTCAGGAAAATATAAGGGTGCCTTTATTTACCGGGTTGCCCCTCTCGAATCGTTAAAGCCGGTGTTCAGCGGCACCATCAAGGCATTTATTTTTAAATTATATCTGCCGGTCTACCTTATTCTAAGTGCACTATTCCTTTTCCTGTACGGGGCAGGAATTCTGCCGGACCTTATCGCCGTATTTATCAGTGCCTGTCTATACGCAGTCATTTGTTTTATGGTATTAAAGAAAGCCCTGCCCTTTTCGGAATCGTTCGATGAATACAACCAAAACGGAAATAGTGCCATTATCTTTGGATTGATGCTGTTTGTAGCATTACTTGCAGGCTTGCATTTCGCGAGCACTTTCTTGCCATATGGAATCTATCTGTATTTGGGGATATGCAGCATTGGTCTCATAACTTGCTGGAGTCTGGCTTTCAATGTTACATGGGAGAAGATTATCAAAGGATGATCCCCTGGAGAATTCAGGAGTACTGGATCAACATTTAAGCTGCCACTTTTGGCGGCTCTTTTTTATCTGTCACCTGCTATTTTGTACGAATTAAAGCCTTCAAAAAAAATAGACATCCCGAAAAAGGATGTCTTCTTATGTTTTAATCAGCTGAACAAAAACTAACATGATAAATGATATTCCGATCATACACGCAACCCATAACCAGGCCATCTCCATATTGCCAGAATCAATGGCTACATAAATAGCGGTTGGAATCGTTTGTGTTTTTCCCGGAATATTGCCGGCAAACATTAAGGTAGCTCCGAACTCTCCCAATGCCCTGGCAAAGCTTAAGATGCCGCCTGAAATAATGGCCTTGTATGAAAGAGGGATCGTGATATTCATAAATAACTGAATATCATTCGCTCCATCTACCCGTGCCGCATTTTCAATGTCACGATCAATCGCTTCAAAGCCTGTCTTGGCAGACTGATACATAAGAGGAAATGCGACAACCGTCGAAGCAATAACAGCGGCCCACCAGGTAAACATAACTGGCTGTTTAAAAATAAACTCAATGAATTGGCCTGCAAAACTGTTTCTTCCAAAAATGACAATCAGCAAGAACCCTACAACAGATGGCGGTAAAACTAATGGCAACAGAAAAGCGGTCTCCGCAAGGGCTTTCCCTTTAAATCTTTTATTTGCCATCGTCTTACCTGTGATAACGCCCAGAATAACGGCTAATATTCCTGAAACAGAAGCAATTTCGGCAGATAATAGGACTGGTGACCAAAAATCAGTAGACATTTATTATTTCAATCCTTTAAATCCATACTCTTCAAAAATACCCATAGATATTTCATTTTGAAGATAATCATAGAACAGCTTAGCTTCCTCTGGATGACTTGTATCTTTAATCACACCCAAAGGATAAATGATAGGGTTGTGAGTGTTCTCATCTGCCGTGTCCACCATATCAACCTTTTCAGATATTAACGCATCCGTTTTATAAACAATTCCGGCATCCACATTATTAGTCTCTACATACGTAAGGACCTGGCGGACATCTTTGGCAGGAACCACTTTTTCTTCTACCTTGTTCCAGATATCCATATTCTCTAATAATTCCTTTGTATATTTCCCGGCAGGAACCGATTCCGGTGTGCCGATGGACAACTTATCTGCCTGAGTGAGATCATGAAACGAATCGATTTTCGAATCCTTTGGCACCACTAGAACAAGCTCATTCCCGACCAGGTCCATTCCATTCTTCTCTTCAATCAGCCCGTCATTCACCAGTTTATCAAATTTATCCTCTGCAGCTGAAAAGAAAAGATCCGCGGGTGCTCCCTGGGAGATTTGCTGTTGAAGAGAACCTGAAGCTCCAAAGTTAAAGTTGATCCGCACATTGGGATGTTCTTTTTCGAACCTTGCTTCGATCTCCGTTAAGGCATCCTGCAGGCTTGCCGCTGCTGAAATAGTCAGTTCCACACTCTCTCCGGCTGCATCCCGCTGCTCTTCACCTGTATTTTCAGACTGACATCCAGCCATTAATAAAAAAAGGACCATTGATGAAAAAAATAACAGGAATTTCTTTTTCATTATGTATCTCCTTCTCTAAATAGTTATATCTAGTAATAATTAATTATAACTACTTAAAGGGACACTGGCGAATATAATCTTTTCCATTTGGAAAAATCCTTGCTCCCAGCCAACTCCTGAGTGTAGGTTATTTCCATCAAATTTTAGCGTGGTTCCTCTGTTTCGGCTGCTGCCACTTCCAATTGAATCCGCTTCTGTACCATTGCAGACAAAAAAGAAATATAAGCAGAATATCCACTGCGTCCCCGCCATAATACATGATCATGCCGCCGCTTTCCGCCTGTGCTGCCGGCACTCCAGCAGGTGGATTAGCATAAATATACTTTGAAAGAATCCCATGTCCCGCAAGAGCAGCCACTAATACAATGGCACGGTATATAAACGGTATCCGATGCGGGATCGGATCGAAGTAAACGATTGAAACAGTAAAAAGATAGCCCGCCAGGAAAACATGGAAATGCACGATAACTTGTAAAAAAATACTCCCATGCATTTGCGCGTAAAGTTTTGTTGTGTACAAAAACCATAGCCCGCCTATATTTAGGAGAGATGCAAAGATCGGATTGGTAAAAATTTTAGAGATCCTGCTCCTGAGCACTTTTGAAACCCTTCTGGCTAAGGGGACACTTAATGTCCGAAGCATGAGAGACACGGGATATCCAAGTGCCATGAGCAAAGGCGCAAGCATCCCTAAAAACAAATGACTAATCATATGCGCCGGGAAATCGGTATGGGCACGGTCTGCGAGAGGACCTGCGACTGATAGAATAGCCAGGAGAACTCCCATCACCCAGCAAACCGTCCGGTATACCGGCCATGGCGTGTGTTTCCTGCCCGAAGCCACAGCAGCTATCCCGTACAGAGCCAAAACGATCACAAATGGCATGGCCAGGATCAGCTGGGGAAAGATCTCAGCGGCAAAAGATGCATCACTCTGATTATGATGGGTCATGGGAAACAGCCCTTTCCCGCTGTTTTCTTCCTGCACGTATAAGAAGGGCACCGCCGACAATAATCATAAACAGCGCTATTATATTCCATACCAGATCGTAAAGGAAGACATTCTCGACATAACGAATCTGGTGAATCTGCATTAATTTATGCTGAATGGTCCCATCGTATAATTGAAACCCTCCTGCACCAAGCAGCATTCCTCCCCACCACCTCATCAGGCACAGTGCCTTCTTCCTGCGCAAATCAGCAAAAAGAAATAAGCCTCCAATGGTCGCAAACCAGCTGAAAGCATGAAACAGCCCGTCGGAAATCAGTCCAATATCAGTTGTGGATTTGTCATAAAAATGATGCCAGCGCAGCAGCTGATGAAAAACGGTCTCATCCATAAAGGCGGCAAACCCGATTCCAAAGAGTACACCAGACCAAATATTGCGTGCCAAAAAGGCAGAACGGTTTGGGTTCGCTTTACTTATTTCAGCAGACATTGCATGATTCCTCCCAGCTTCCTACTATGAGGTTTTGAATTCCTATACCCCTTTTTAGTGCAAACTATCAATCACCACCCGATTTTCCAGTAACAAAAAGAAGCGCGTTCTTTTACAAACGCGCCTCCTGGTATACCTTTTAAAATATGCTAAAGAAAATCCTTCTCACTGCAGGCAATCCGAGTTTCACTGAACCTAAACTCTCAGCGAGCCGCGGAACCCCCTTGCAGCATAGTAGGAATCAGCTCCATTGTGATACACAAAGACCGTGTCATAGCGGCGGTCACAGAAGAGAGCCCCGCCAAGTTTTCTGATATGAGCGGGTGTCTGTACCCAGCTCGATGTTTTCTTATCAAAAGCTTCAAGCTCCTGAAGCTCCCGGTATTGCTCTTCCGTTAAAAGCTCCACGCCCATGGCAGCAGCCATATCCATCACGCTGTTTTCCGGCTTATGTTTTTTCCTTGCTTCCAGTGCTTCACGATCGAAGCAAAAACTTCTGCGGCCCTTAGGACTTTCTGCTGCACAATCATAAAATATGTATTCGCCTGTCTTTTCATCATACCCGGCAACATCCGGTTCGCCTGCCGTTACTTCCATTTCATTCAGCGACCATAGTTTCTCAGGATTAGCCTCAAGCCTAGCTTGTACATCCGCCCATTTCAGCCCTTCATGCCTATGCATATTCTTTTCAAAACGTGCTTTCAATGTTTGTAGCAATTCATCCTGCTGCTCTGGTGACAGCGCTTTACTTCCCTTTGTCATATAAGTACCTCCTTTTTTTCTTCATTATAATATAATTATGACCCTAAAGGGCTAGTTGATAAAAGCTGGAGCCGCATTTACTTTGCATATTTGGCTGTTTCGTCGGTTTCCCTTTTTTTGTTTCCTGCTGCCCTTGACTCAAATCCGATGGTTTCACCTCCCTGTGTCCGAACCTGAGCCAACTTCTGACTCAAACCCGACGTTTTCACTCTCCTGTGTCCGAACCTGACCAAACTTCCGACTCAAATCAGACGTTTTTCCCTTCCTGTGTCTGAACTTCAACCAACTTCCGACTCAAACCAGATGTTTTCCCCATCCTGTGTCCGAACCGGAACTATCCCGCTACACAAAAAAAACACTAACAAACGAATACATTTGTTAGTGTTTCCCATTCTATTATGAAGCTTGTTGTTCAAATCTTTCTTCAGCTGGAGGGTTAAATTGCCCTTCCCACTTCGCAATAACAATTGCCGCCAGTGAGTTCCCCACCACGTTAACCGCTGTACGTCCCATGTCAAGGATACGGTCGATGCCGGCAATAAAGGCAAGTCCTTCTGCAGGCAATCCAATGGTGCTGAAGGTCGCCAGCAGCACAACAAAGGATACGCCCGGTACGCCAGCCATTCCTTTCGATGTAACCATCAGCACTAACATTAGCGTAATTTGCTGTCCGATGCTCAATTCAATCCCAAACATCTGGGCAATAAATAAAGAGGCAATCGCCTGATATAAAACAGATCCGTCCAGGTTAAAAGAGTAGCCTGTCGGAATAACGAATGAAGAAATATGTTTCGGACTTCCCGCTTTCTCCATTTTGTCCATAATTCTTGGAAGAACTGTCTCCGAGCTTGCCGTTGAAAAGGCCAAAATTAATTCCTCTTTGATCATCTTCAATAATTTAAAGATGCTGAACCCAACAATTTTGGCCATGACTCCCAGAACAACAAGAACAAAGAAAATCATGGATCCATATACAGTAAGCGCCAGCTTTCCTAATGGAATCAATGAGGCGAAACCATACTTGGAAATCGTAACACCAATTAAGGCAAATACCCCGATCGGCGCATATTTCATAAACAGGTTCGTTACATAGAACATCGCCTTGGCCGTACCTTCGAAAAATCTCAGAACCGGTTTTCCTACATCTCCGATTGCTGCGATTCCGAGTCCAAATACAACAGCAAAGAAGATAATGGCCAGCATATCGCCTTCAACCATAGCTTGTACCGGATTAGTAGGCACAATATGCAAGAACGTATCCGCTACCGACTTGCCCTCTTGCTCTTCATTGGTTTCGACATAGCTTGAAATGTCACTTTGCTGCAGGCTGTCCATATTCAGGCCGGCACCTGGCTGAAATACATTTCCGGCGATTAAGCCAACCACAATGGCAACCAATGTCATGCCGATAAAATAGGTCAATGATTTACCGCCAAGCTTACCAACGGATTTTAAATCACCTACACCAGCAATAGCAACGATTATCGTGGATAGTACAATAGGTACCACAATCATTTTAATTAAACGGATGAACAGATCGCCAAATGGCTGTAAGGCACTTTGCGCTGCTTCATTACCGTAAAAGATACCGCCAACCACAATCCCAAGGACAAGACCGATAAAAATTTGAGTGGCTAAACTTAATTTAATTCTTTTCATCAATTACCCTACCTTCTTGTTTAGTTTTAACTTGCTGTTCAGGCAAGGGAAACAAAGCTGATCTCAAAAAAAAGAAAATCGACAATTGTCAATTCACCCTGATTCATATTCTCTTATGTTTCCTTAAACGCTGACGAGGTTAGCTTTCGGGTTAGGACTGTGGAAACAGTAAGCCCTTCCATCTTTCGGATTCACCCCGTGCGGAAACTCCGCCGTAAATAATGGGTCCCCCGTTCTTAAAATAAGATTAAGCATAGAACACTAAATCATTATATTATCCCAAGATAATTTTTGTAAATAGTTAAGTATTCCCGGTATAAAACAAAAAAGCACTTGGCTCCACCTGCGCCAAATGCCATGATAGCCACACATGCTATCCCCGCTACATCTAAATTAGCATCTTAGTATTAAGAATATTGAACGGGCTTGTAAACTTTTATTAAAATCCCCAGGTGATAACAGTCACCGTTAGGGCTTCATACTATGTCAATCAATTTGCAATAAAAAATCCAGCGTCTTGCTAAATGCTTCTTGTTCTGATTTTGCATCATACCTAGAGGAATAAGGATCACAGAATCCATGTTTCCCAGTAAGTTTATCTGCTTTAATTTTCTTTTTCTCTAAAGCCAATACTAAATCATCAACATTAAAAGACTGCTCTTCCTGCGGAAAAAATAGCATGGCAGGACTCCGGGGTGTTATCTCTAAATAGTCTCTAATCCTTGAACCGTAGTATCCAACTACACCATCAACACAATCTTCCTCGCTGCACAGCCAGGCAACAGTTGCACCTATACTAAATCCAATGATATATATTGTTTCGTATTCATCTTTAACATCCAATAATAAATCTTTGACTTTACGTGCCGCTCTATCGAAACCAACATGTTCCATAAAGTGACGATAAGCGGCTTCCTCTTGAGAATAATCAAAAGGCATCTCTCGCTCTAATAAATTGGGGCATATCACATCAAAATTCTGCTTTGTTAATAATTCGCAAAAACTGTTTATATGTTGATTTATTCCATAGATTTCGTGGATTACGAGAATTAAAGAATTAGCATTACTATCATAACTATGACCCTTATTCTTCATATTTCTTCTCCCATTCATTTTTACACTTTATTCCATCAAAAGGTATTCTCCATTAATATGATTTAATCCTCCATCCTCTAAACACCCTTTTAGATCAAAAAAGAGCCGCCTATTTGGCAGCCCGACTTAAAGCAATGCACCATTATGAAATTAAACACAAGCTTCATATTCTCTTTTGATATTATGAATGATCGTCTGAACAGGCAGAATCTCGTTGATTTCATGGACTCTTGCCCCCGCAAATACGAGACCATTCTCACAGTCTCCCTCCATGGATGTGACCAGAGAATCCAATGTACAAAAGCGGTAGGAGCAGTTTTTCAGACAGTCGATGCACTTCTTGATTTTTACCTTTTTATTGTCAGATATTTGTTCAGTAAAGTTATTCTTAATGGCACGACCCTCCAAACCTACGGTGGTTTTCACCATAACGATATCTTCCTGCTTGGCATGTACATATTTTTCCTTGAAGGATAGGGGGGCATCACATTCGTGACTTGCGACAAATCTGGTTCCCATCTGAACACCGGAAGCCCCGACACGAATGGCATGCGCAATATCTTCTCCTGTCAGGATTCCCCCTGCAGCTATGACAGGAATCTTAACAGCTTCCACCACTTCCGGTAAAATATCGAATAACGGTCTTTCGGTCCCTAAATGCCCTCCTGCCTCATTACCCTCTACGACAACCGCAGAAGCACCCAGCCGCTCTGACATTTTGGCAAGCCTTGCAGATGACACAATCGAAATCACCGGTGTGCCGGATTCCTTGCCCCAATTGTACATATCCCTTGATATTCCTGCACCTGAAATAATGAAATCCACCTTTTCCTCAATGGCGGCCTTCATTTTTTCAGCAAAATCATTCATGGCAAATAGAACATTCACCCCAATATAGCCCTCACCATTGATAGCCGCCCTGGCCTTTCGTATATGCAGCCTTAACTCTTCTATGCTAATTCCTGTTCCTGAAATAATTCCAATCCCCCCGGCATTCGCAACAGCTGATGCCAGGCCGCTTAACGAAATACCAACGCCCATTCCACCCTGCATGATGGGAAACTCAGGCGTCATATGACCGATTTTTAATTGTGGAAATTTCAAAAGAACTACCCCATTTCATCGCCAATTTATTTCTTCTCCATTATTGTGCGAATGGGGTTAATTGAATAGTGACAAACATAATACCTGGTACTAAAATCAGGTGATATTTTCGCATTATTCACAGAATGTTCAAGAATTGCATCAGGAATCATCACCGCTATCCCGGACTATTCAAAAGTTCCTGATACAGTTGACCGCTGCAACATAACTAAATAAAATGAAAACATCCCAAATTGGAGGTTTTTGTTTGTTGAACTTATGTTTAGAGCTGGAGAAGTAACACTTTCTCCATGAGAAAGTGCCATTTATATTGAAACTTTATCATTATATAAAGAACAGGAGACTATAAATGGATATCATAATACGACAAGAACTCCCTGCAGACTATGACTTGACTGAAGAAATGGTAAAAGAAGCTTTTTTACATGAAGATTACAGCGACAAAAAAGAACATTTTCTTGTCAAAAGGCTCAGAAATTCTGATGCTTTTATTCCCGAGCTTTCTTTAGTGGCGTTAACTCAATCTAAAGAGATTGTGGGCCATATTCTTTTATCTAAAATCAAAATATCGGATGGTGAGAAAGCAGCAGATTCTCTTGCCCTTGCCCCACTTTCTGTTCGTCCCGGTTATCAAGGGAAAGGCATCGGGAGCCAATTGATACGCACTGCTCTTAACAAGGCAAAAGAGGCCGGATATCAATCCGTAATCGTTCTGGGCCATAAAGATTACTATCCAAAGTTCGGCTTTAAGCCAGCCAGCCTTTGGAATATCCAAGCCCCGTTTGAAGTGCCTGATGAAGTATTCATGGCTCTGGAGTTAACAGAGAATGCACTTAAAAATGCTGCCGGTGTTGTTCATTATTCAAAAGCTTTTTCAGAATAAAAGGCTGGATAAAAAAAGAGCTGCCGATCAAGCTTGTTGATCGGCAGCTCTTTTACCTATTCGTTGATCAGGGCATCGGAACTTATTCTGTAAATTCCCAAGCAGGATTCCAAACCACTTCCCACAAGTGTCCATCCGGGTCTTGAAAATATCCAGAATACCCACCCCAAAAAGTCTCGTGGGCTTGAACCGTAATAACGGCACCCGCACTCTCTGCCTGTTTCATTACCATATCTACCTCTTCTTTACTCCCAACATTATGCCCAATCGTAAATTCAGTTGGGCTTTTTCCAGTCTGATTCATATTGGTATCATGAGCGATATCCTTTCGATTCCAAATTGCCAGTTTTAATCCAGATTGCAGATCAAAAAATGCCACAGCACCATGTTCGAATTCTCTTCCTACTATGCCCAGTGTTGGAAGCCCAAGACCATTTTGATAGAAATGTAAGGACCTTTCTAAATCATCTACACCTAATGTGATAACTGAAATCCGCGGTTTCATATAAGACCTCCCAATAAACTTGCAAATCTTTGCGAAGAAAAGATCATAAAGCATCATCATTCATTTATATCGTAAATCAATTCATCAAATAACTCCCCATCCACATAAAGCAAAATAGCCCATTCTCCCTTTTTAGGAAATTTAACAGATGATGGTGTATGAGCATCCGCCCCGTTAATTGGACCATAAGCACGAATGGTCCATCCCATGCCATTTGTTAAAATGGGATGAACTGTCTGCGATTCTTTATGAAAGCCAACGATAGTCAAGTCTGCATTCTCAACGCCCCATAAATGCCACATCCACTTTTGGCCGTTTAAACTGGGCATGTCAGCGCCAATCACACCGGACTTGTTTTCATTTCCGATTATGCCCCTGTCGCCGAACTCCACAGCTTTTCTCTCCCAATCAATAGTGTCAAAATCGCTCTCTTGAACAAAATCCGGTATGTCCTCCGGCAGCGTAATTGAAGCGCCCTGCCTGACCGGAATCTCAATTGAAACAAAGAAAGCTAAGAGGCAGATGGCCAAAGTGGATATGGCAATTATAACGAATTTATGAGGCTTTTTTGGCTTCTCACTTCTATTGGAATGGAGCGCTTTTCTAATATTCATTTTTTGAAATTTCGTAAAGTGCTCGCCCTTATGAGTTGTCGAGTCCATGGCCCGCCGCAGCTGATTAAGCTTGCTCTCCATTATATCCCCGCCTCTCCATCATTTTTTTCAGCTTCATCCTGCCTCTGCTCAATCTCGTTTTGATCGTATTTTGGTTTACTCCTATCAGTCCTTGAATCTCTTCAATCGAGCATTCTTCATAATAATAGAGAGTAACAACTTCCCGGTACTTCACAGGCAAAGACAATACACACAAGGAAAGAAATTCTTCCTCGCTGCGCTTCAGCAGCTCCTTTTCCGGAGGCAATTCCTTCGATGAAAATAAAGAAAACAGGCTCGAATTAAGCACCACTTTCCGAAACGCATGACTCTTCAGGACATCCTTTGATCTATTAATAGACAATCGATAAATCCATGATTTAAAGGAGGTCACTTCATCGATTTTGTCATAATTTTGGTAACATGTGATGAATACATCCTGAACGATATCTTCCGCGAGCTTCCAGTCCTTCACGTAGTTATAAGCAAGCTTCGTGAGCCGTTCACCGTACTCATCCATTATCATCTCAAGCCAAACTTCACGATCTTCTAATGAATCATCATCCCTGATCCTTCTCACACTCTCCCCACCCCATTATCCCTTTAATGCTAAGACGAATGAGTTGAGTAAAGGTTTCATTTTTTTAAAACCATCTGCCCTTGAACCCCATCCCTAATTGCCTCTTCTAAGACCTGTTTATCCAAAAAGAAAAAGCCACCCGGATTGGCAGCTGCGTTGGTTATTCACTTTCCCTCATTGAAAACAAATAAAGAATTGCAATGATAACAGCAATAATAGAAGTAATAACAGAATATCGGAAAATAGTAAAAAAGAACTCAGGAAATGGTGTGATAATACTTGAAGTCATACCATCAACATCTGTTGTACTTTCGATTCGCTTCATAAAGGCGACCAATAAGAAAAAAGAACCAATAAATGAATAGATTCCTGTTTTCACTATGATTTTCTCCATTAAATCCCCCTAAATTGACTCATTATTTTTAAAATTCCAGTTATATAAAATTACTGAAATCCTCCCGTGTCCTTATTATCTCCCATTAAATAATTTGAGCTTTCCCCTGGCTTGGCGTTTGGATTTGTTGGGGTAAGAGGGTTATTATTGTTTCTCCTGCGTCTCCAATCAATAAACAAAGCAAATAGTATAATTCCAACAATAAAAATTAATAACCACCACATCATTTTCCACCCCTGTTAATGTCCCCTTTAAGTAGACATTCAAAAAAACCTC
>NZ_NPDG01000066.1:0-32530 GCF_002272225.1 Bacillus sp. 7894-2 | reverse complement strand
GGGACAAGACCAAAAAAAGGGTTTTTTAATGATGAGTATTATACCGGATAAACTGGATGTTTCCGGACGCTGAATGTTAGTTCTTTAGTCTCGTAAAGAGTATATCGGTTAATTAAAACATTTCTTAAATCTGAAGGTGCAACAATATCGTCAACAATTAATTCAGAGGCAAGCTTGTAGATATCAATTGTTTCTTTATATTCCTGCTGTTTTTCCTGAACATACTTAATCTTTTCTTTTGGATCTTCAATCGCATTGATTTTATTGGAATAAACAGCATTTACTGCTGCTTCAGGTCCCATTACTGCAATTTGTGCTGTTGGCAATGCTATGCAGCAATCAGGCTCAAATGCCGGACCAGCCATTGCATACAATCCGGCTCCATATGCCTTTCTTACAACAACGGAGATTTTCGGAACTGTTGCAGAACTCATGGCAGCAATAAGTTTGGCACCATGACGGATAATTCCGGCTCTTTCAACCTTCGTCCCGATCATGAACCCAGGGACATCCGCCAGGAATAACAGAGGGATATGGAAAGCATCGCAAAGCTGAATAAACTTCGCTGCTTTATCCGCAGAATCCACAAATAAAACGCCGCCTTTAACCTTTGGCTGGTTGGCAATAATACCTACAGGTCTTCCTCCTATTCGGGCAAGTCCGGTAATCAGTTCCGCAGCAAAAAGCTTCTTAATTTCAAAAAAGCTGCCTTCATCAATTAAGGAATCAATACACTCATACATGTCAAATGGGGCATTTTGATTTTTTGGGATGATTTCTTCAAGAGCACGACCGGATTTTGGCATGACGGCTTCCACTCTCTCAGGTTTTTCTTTAAAGCTTGCCGGGAAATATGCCAAATACCTTCTTGCTGACTCAATAGCCTCTTCTTCACTATAAGCAAGGACATCTCCACATCCACTGACAGAACAATGCATGCGGGCGCCGCCCATTTCTTCCAGGGTAACCTTCTCCCCGATAACCTTTTCTGCCATTCTTGGTGATCCAAGATACATAGAAGCATTTTGATCTACCATAATAACAATATCACAAAATGCAGGTATATATGCTCCGCCGGCCGCAGATGGTCCAAAAAGGAGGCAAATCTGCGGTATCATGCCTGAAAGCTTTACCTGGTTATAAAAAATTCTTCCTGCTCCGCGTCTATTCGGAAACATTTCAAGCTGATCGGTAATACGGGCACCGGCAGAGTCAACCAGGTATAGAATCGGAACTTTCAACTTCTCTGCTGTCTCCTGAATACGGATGATCTTTTCAACCGTCCTAGCACCCCAGGAGCCGGCTTTTACTGTTGAGTCATTCGCCATTACGCAAACGGTCTGGCCGTTGACTTTTCCAACTGCAGTAACTACTCCATCTGCAGGAAGGTCATTTTCCTGGCAGTTCGCAAATTTTCCATCTTCCTCATAGAATCCGTCATCAAACAAAAGTTCAAGCCGTCTTCTGACAAATAGTTTGTTTTGTGCTTCGTTTTTTTCATGATATTTTGGATGTCCGCCCGCTTCTATTACACGGCTTCTTTCCTGGAGCGTCTCAGTTAATGTCTTTGCAGTAGTCATTCCCATCCTCCTCAATTCTAAATATCCAATTATAGACAAAACCCGAAAGACAGATAGTTACACGGAGCAAAGGCAGCCCCTTGTCATGTGTGTCCATGCCTGCTTATTCAAATACAACCAGCACATCGCCTTCGTTAACAAAATCTCCTATGCTGACCTTCACGTCAGCAACTTTTCCAGCAGTTTCGCTTTCAACTGGAATTTCCATTTTCATGGATTCAAGCATTAGTACTTCCTGTCCGGCACTAACCTCCTGACCCGCTTCGACCAACACATTTAATACAGTACCTGCCATTGATGATGTAATTTCTTTCATTGTTATTTCCTCCTTTTAGTTAACGGCAAAAGCCTTCTGGGTTAGATAGGATGTAGAATAATTTCCATTACGGAAATCTTCATCTTTTAAAATCTCTTTAAATAATGGGGCATTCGTTTTAATACCTTCAATTTTCAGTCCATCAAAGAACTGCAGTGCATTTTTGATTGCTTCATCCCTTGATTGTCCATAGATAATGCATTTAGCGATCATAGGATCATAAAATGGGCTGACTGCCGTATTTGAAGCATAACCGTAATCTACTCGTACTCCCGGGGAATCTGCCCATTCAAATTTTGACAATTTTCCAGGAGAAGGCATGAAGCTTACAGGATCCTCTGCATATAGCCTAAATTCAATCGAATGGCCCTGCTGCTCTATTCTGTTCTGTTCTAGAGGAAGCTTTTCCCCTCTTGCTGCAAGGAGCTGCCATTCGACAAGATCAAGTCCGGTCACTTGTTCAGTTACGGGATGCTCAACCTGAAGTCTTGTATTCATTTCAAGAAAATAAAAATTCTCCTGTTCATCTACAATGAACTCAATAGTACCGGCATTTTTATAACCGACTGCTCTGGCAGCAGTCAAAGCTGTATCATACATCTTTTGCTTTGTTTGCTCTGAAAGGAAAGGAGATGGTGATTCCTCCACTACCTTCTGATGTCTCCTCTGTATAGAGCAATCTCTTTCAAATAAGTGGACGATATTCCCATGATGATCACCAAATACCTGTATTTCAACATGTCTGGCATTTTCTATATACTTTTCTACAAAAACCTCATCAGAACCAAAATAAGCTTTGGCACGGGACTTGGTTGAGGCAAAGGACTTAGCGAGCGCTTGCTCATTTTCACAGCGCACCATACCAATTCCTCCGCCTCCACCACTTGCCTTCAGCATGACTGGGTAACCCATATCATCAGCAAGCCTGCATGCTTCCTCGAGGGTGGAGGTTCCCTCTCCGCTACCCGGGACAACCGGCACTCCTGCTTCCTTCATGGTTTTGCGGGATACAATTTTATCCCCCATCAATTCAATCGTTTCCGGATCCGGTCCAATAAAAGCAATCCCTGCATCAATTACCGCTCTTGCAAAGCCGGCATTTTCCGACAAAAAACCATACCCCGGATGAATTCCATCTGCCTTTTCCCTTTTGGCAATCTCTAGAATGGCATCTGTTTTCAAATAAGATTTATTGACAGGCGGCTCACCAATATGGAAAGCATATGTAGCTTCTTTAACAAATGGCAGGTCTTTATCTGCATCAGAATATATGGCAATAGTTTCAATTTCCATTTCACGGCAGGTTTTTATGATTCTTAAAGCAATTTCTCCCCTGTTGGCAATCAGAATTTTTTGCACAGTCTGGCCCCTTTCTACTTGTATTAATCCTGCAATAATATATATTTCTACAATCTTCTGCTTATTTCCTGCTATTTTTGTAAACGCTTTCTGATTTTTATAAAAAAACTAAAAATATATTAAGTTTTCCATATGTGCAGAATTTTTTGTTTACTTGTTATATAATAATAGACAAAGAAGAAACCTTTCAACTTTAAAGGAAGGTATTATAAAGCGTTTTCATCCACAGAAGTCCTACACACCGATGGTTAAGGGGGAGATTTTATGAACTATAAGGTTGAAAAATTAAAGGTAAATTATAAAACTCTGGAAGAGTTTAAGAAATTTAAAGAATATGGATTGCAGGAGCTTTCCATGCTTGAAGACCTTGAAGCTAATATTATCGAAAACGACAGCGAGTCTCCATTTTATGGTATTTACTTCGGGGATAAACTTGTTGCACGCATGAGCCTTTACCAGATTGAGGCAAGATTCGACCGCTATTTCGAACCTGCACAGGATTATTTAGAGCTATGGAAGCTTGAAGTTTTGCCTGATTATCAAAACAAAGGTTATGGACAATCACTTGTAGAATTTGCAAAAGGATTTGGACTTCCTATTAAAACAAATCCGCGTGTGAAATCAAAGGCTTTCTGGGAGAAGATGGGATTTGAACCCGTTCATTATGATATGGAACGCGACCTGGGAGAGAATCCGCTTGCCTGGTTCCCGGCTGGTGTTAAAGAACAAACTCATTAAGCAGCTGTCTTCTGCTATAAATGCATAGAAATAAGCGGACAAATTTAAGTCCGCTTATTTCTATTTACAATCATCTATTTCTCAACCTTTTCAGGCTTTATTTCAGGATTTACAGTAAATTTCAAGTTTTTGTGACGGCTTCCGTCCTTAAGCCCAACAAGCTTTCTTGCACTTTCCATAATCTCTACCAGTGCTTTGTAATCCTGTTCCAGCGTATTTAATTCTTTAATTAATTTCTCATTTTCCGCAGCCAGGTAATACATTTGCTTCTCCAGCTCCTGAATGCGTTTCAAAGCACCGGGATCTTCTGCAGGTACAGGTTTCTGAGCATTCTCATATAAAGCTTTCAGAAAGCCGACTAATTCATCAAACTCGATTTCCCTATTAATCGCCTGCACTGTGTTTTCGCTTTTTCCCGCCTTTCCCTCAGGAACTGCATGAAGGTCTTTTTCACTTCCAGCAGCATGCGGGTTTTTCTTCATTTCTTTTCTCTGCTTTTTTGCCAATTCAATACCTGATTTATATTGTTTTCTTACATAAGAATTCCAGCGAAATCCGCAGGCAGCCGCGGTTCTGCTTAACTGTTTGCCAACTTCTTCAAATGCCTGTAGCTGAGTTCCTCCCTCACGTATATGACGGAGCACAACTTCTGCAAGAAGTAAATCTTCATCTTGAGACCAAGCATCCTGACGGGTTGAAGACATCAGTGTATCCCTCCTAGTGTTTTTCTTTATACATATGCCAATGCTAGAAAAGATAGACTGATATCATATTATAAAATGCAACTTTATTCATCCCCGCAAAGAATACGCTTATGACTTATTCAGAAAGCTGTCAACTTTGGCATGGTGTGCTTCTCCCTCCCATAAAACAGAACAGCTGCGGACTTCCTGGTCAATTCTCTCTTCTAAGCCTGCTTTCTCCCACTTATTTACAAGAAGATCTTTATAAGCTTCCAATACCTCACTCTCAAGTCTAAGCATTCTTTCCAGAAAACGCAGACACCCATCGGTTGAATCCCCCTGAAAGACTGAATGTACGAAACCTAATTCTTTTAATTCCTTTTCATTATATAACTTTCCTTCCATCAGCATTCTCATGGCATTGGCAGGAAGCATCTTTTCCATAATAATGGAACCGCCTCCCCAGCCGGTTGTTATGGCTAAAGTTCCCTGAATGAAACCTGCTTTTATTCCTGCTTTAGCAATTCTGTAATCACATGCAGCAGCCAGTTCACAGCCTCCGCCGACAGCTGTTCCATTCAATATGGCAATAGTTGGTTTACGCAAGAATAGTAATTTTTTTAAAATAGCAGCCATTCTGCTTAGCATTCCAAAAGCTTCATTTTCTGTCTTTAAACTGTGAAAGGAAGATAGATCCCCTCCTGAGCAAAAAGCCTGGTCTCCCTCACCCGTAATCGCAAGCGCCTTAACTGATTTCTTACCAGCCATATGTACTGCGGTCTCAAGACCATCCATAACCTCATAGTTTACGGCATTTCTTTTCTCAGGCCTGTTAATCCTGAAAATTAACAGGCCATTTTCATATTCTTCAATTATGTAAGGTTTCATGGCTACCTCCAAAATTTTTGATTAAACTATTTTTAATATTTGCAAAAGTAAAGATAGCTTTATACTTATAATATATAAATCGAAAAACGACAAAAGCACAAGAACTAAGTTCTTGTGCTTTGTATCTAAAGGATTAGTCGTTAACTACTTCTTTTCCTTTGTAAGTTCCGCAAGCTTTGCAAACGCGGTGAGCAAGTTTCATTTCACCACAGTTTGGGCATTCCACCATACCAGGAACCTGTAATTTAAAATGGGTACGACGTTTTCTCTTCGCAGTTTTAGATGTTCTTCTAAAAGGTACAGCCATTCTTCCCACCTCCTTAAAGAGTATTAGAGGATGTCCATAGGAATTGGACAAACCCATTAAGAAAGTTATGAAGGCCAGAGCAAGCTGGTGTCTTCAAGTGCTTCTTGTTTTTCTTCCGTTATGAATCGGAAGAAGGATCATTCTGATCAAAAAATTGAGCAAGTCCAGCAAGACGAGGATCTACTTTATCCTGTTTATCCTGCTCATGAATGACCTCCCAATCCTTACCGGATTGCGGAGCTCCCTCTTCACTGCTGTCTTCGCAGAAAACTTGCATTGGGACTTCGAGTAAAAGGATCTCATGAAGGATCGGATTTAAATCAATCACATCCCCTTTTACCTGGTGAACTTCCTCTTCGGTCTCATAATCAGGACCTTTTAATAAGAAAGTTTCAGTTGTTTCAACATTAATTGGATAATTTACGTCAACTAAAGTACGAGAACAAGGCAGTATTAAATGACCCTTTATAGTTAAATGAAAAGTCACTTTGGCAGAATCTGTATCCGCACGGCCAGTCACATGCATTGGTGATGCACCGCGTATTTCCGGATTCAATTTCATGACCTCATCAGCATTGACAATTTCATCAATGGGAAAGTCCTTGCTTCGATATTTTTGTAACTGACTTAAAGTCCATTTCATACGAATCACCCCAAGGCAACAAAGGTAATTATAGCCTTCCTATAATTATTTGTCAATATTTTTTCTTTACACTATAATGTAGCTATTATCATACTATTGAAGGCTTCTTTAGTAAAAAGTTTTTTTGCGGGATTTAGAGATTTTGTTTATTGGACAATGCTCTCCCGCTTTTCTTTTAATACTTTTTCCAATACATATCTTTTTAAACCTTTTTGAGGAGTATGTCAATATGAAAGCAACAGGTGTAATTGTAGAATATAATCCTTTTCATAATGGCCATGCCTTCCATTTGGAGCAGGCCAAAAATATTTCAGGTGCAGAAACCATTATTGCGGTCATGAGCGGCAACTTTCTGCAGCGAGGAGAACCTGCGTTAGTTTCCAAATGGAAACGGGCTGAACTGGCACTAAAGGCTGGTGCTGATATTGTCTTTGAACTTCCCTACCAGTTTGCTGTGCAGCAGGCAGATATTTTCGCAAGCGGAGCCGTATCCATTCTAGAAGCAGCCGGCTGCAGCAGCTTATGCTTCGGGAGTGAATCCGGCAATATGGAAAGCTTTCACCAAACGCTGTCATTTCTCGGAAAACATCATGCTGCCTACCAGGAAAAGCTCAGAGTACACCTGGATGCAGGAGTCAGCTATCCAAAAGCAGCATCCATGGCATTCCTTGACTTGAACCCTGAGGATGAATTGGTTGACCTTTCAAAACCGAATAACATTCTTGGATTTCAATATTTAAATTCCGCCCGCAGGATCAATTCATCTATGCAGCTTTTTACAGTTGCAAGAAAAAGCGCAGGCTATCATGACGAACAATTTTCTTCTGAATCTATAGCAAGTGCGACAAGCATAAGAAAAGCACTTTTTAGCGGGAGTGGAGAAATCGAATCCATTCGCCAGTATGTTCCGGAAACTACATATCAGGGTTTACTTCAATATAAAAGAGAGTATGGTGCGTTTCATCAATGGGAACAATACTGGCCCTTTTTAAAATTCCGCCTGATCCATCTACAGCCGGAACAGTTAAGATGCATTTATGAAATGGAAGAAGGCCTGGAGCATAGGTTTTTATCAGCAGCAATTCAGGCAGAAAGCTTTCAGCAGTTCATGGAAAAGATTAAAACAAAGAGGTACACATGGACAAGACTTCAGCGGGCTTGTGTACACATTCTAACAAATACGAAAAAAACAGAGATGCCCAATAAACCATCAAAAGCGGATTATCTTCGTCTTTTGGGGATGTCCAGGAATGGCAGGAAGTATTTAAACATGCATAAGTCTGACTTAAAGCTTCCGCTGATATCAAGAATTTCATCGCATGCTGCACAACAGCTTCATCTGGATATTAAAGCCTCCCGCGTATATGCAATGGGCATGCAGGCTGCTGAGGACCGAAGTCTTCTGCAGCAGGAATTTAACCAGCCTCCTATTATGGTTGACTAAATCTGTTCTTCTGACTCTTTACTAAAAAATGGATAAAGAAAAGCCAGCAGCAATTCAATTGCCGCTGGCTTTTAGCTTCCGGGTGCAATTCATTATTATTTCAGGTTTCTTAAATATTCCACTGCATCATCAAACGTATCCACCGGAACGATTTTCATATCGGTATTAATATCCCTGGCTGTTGCAGCAGCTGCTTTGTAATTGGAGTCTTCTGCACCATTTTCATTAGGCGCAAGGAAAATTTCTGCTCCCGCTTTGTCTGCTGCTACGATTTTCTGCTCGATCCCGCCAATTCTTCCGACTGTCCCTTCGGAATTGATTGTTCCGGTACCGGCTATTTTATAGCCTCCCGTCAAATCTTCTTTTATTAGCTGATTGTAAATTTCAAGAGAAAACATCAGTCCGGCAGAAGGGCCGCCAATTTCTTCACTGTCAATATTCACAGCCGGTTCAACCTCTATTTCTTTGTCGTCAACGAGAGTGATCCCCACGCCAGGCTTTCCTGTTTCCTCAAGTGTTTTTAAAGGAATCGAGGTTTCGATCGTTTTATCCTGCCGTTCAAAGGTTAGTGTAATTTCACTGCCCTCCTGCTTATTGGAGACAGCACTGATAAATTCATCAGAGGATTTGAATTCCCTGCCGTCCACTTTAAAGATGCGGTCACCTGCCTGAAGTTTGCCGTCAGCGGGCATATCAGGCAGCACATTAAGGACATATACGCCATTATAAAGATAATGAATGGGCAGGCCGGCTTTTTTATAGGCCGTTTCAATAGCAGCCAGTTTGGAAGTTGCCATCATATGAAGCTGCCGTACATTATACTCTTCATCTGTTTCATTCTCAGCCCGTATTTCTTCCACAGGATACAATTCCTGATACTTGCTGAATTTGGCAGCCATATATGCATATATATTCGCCCGGCCCATTCTTACGGTAGTCAGCATGAAGCTTCCTTGTTCTTCATAGCCGTTTTCCACCTCAATAATCGGTTTAAGTTCTTTTGCCATACCCGGCTTTGATACATAATAAGGCAGATAATAAAACGAACTGGCCACCAGGATAACTGCCAAAATCAAGAAGGAACGGGTATAAAATTTGCTTCTCATGAATTAGGATGCTCCTTCCATTTAGTTATGTAATGATGAATAATGTCAATATGCTTTTTTGCTTCTTCTTCGCCAATTTTGATGATTTCTTCAATATTTGTAAATGCGCGGGAGCTATACATTTCCACCCTGGGTCTGATCATAAAATCAGAAGCAATTTCCCGGTGACTGACAAGCTCCATCTGCATGATATCCAGACTTTGCATGATTACGTCATAGATTGAGGTGATTTCCGCATTCGCTTTAACATGTGAAACATCGATAGCGATAACGATATCAGCTCCCATTTCCTTAACAACTGACACAGGAACCCTGTCCACTACCCCTCCGTCCACTAGAAGTCGGCCATTTAATTTTTCAGGCACAAATATACCCGGGATGGATATGCTTGCCCGAACAGCATCAGAAATGGGGCCGCTTTTAAAAACAATTTTTTCTCCAGTCATTAAATCTGTTGCCACTACATTAACAGGAATATCGAGGTCCTCGAGGTTTTTTCCATGAGTGAATATACGGATCAGTTCCTTTACTCGTTTCCCTGCCACAAAGCCCATTTTGGGAACTGTAAAATCTAAATAATACTTCCTTTTAAATGCTTTGGAAAGCTTATATAACCGATCAACATCCAGCCCCGCCCCATAAAAGCAGCCTACCATGGCACCCATGCTGCTGCCGGCAATATAATCAATCGGGATTCCGGCTTCCTTCATGACCTTAATCGCACCCAGGTGGGCGAATCCCCGAGCTCCTCCCGAACCAAGTGCCAAACCTATTTTCGGACGCTTCAAAAGACTCCCCCCCTTATAAGCCACTGGCCGATTCGAACTTATGTTATTCTATTCTTTTTATTTCCAAAAGAAGCATACACTAAAAATTTTCAGCTAAAAATTCACATATGCCTGTACTTAATTCTATGGTCTATTTTAAAGTTCTATGAGTATATTGAGTTATATGGGGACAAGACTTGACAGCACAGGCTTTATACTTTATACCTTTGTTCCGGATTCAAAATAAATGAAAAGGCACGAGAAAAATATAGATGCAAATGCTTCTTTATTTTACCATTGTTTAAATTCATTTCACAGTCAGTACAACTTGAGGGAGGCTTGTCCGTGTTTCGTTCCAAATTAAAAACGGTTACTCTTGCACTATCTGTAACCTTAATGGCCATCTCATTAATTTCATTTCCCCAGGAATCGGTTGATGCATCCATCAGGGGATTGGATATGTGGTGGGAAATCGTCTTCCCTTCATTGCTGCCTTTCTTCATAGTTTCAGAAATGCTGATCGGCTTTGGTGTAGTTAAATTCATTGGAGTACTTCTTGAACCTCTGATGAGGCCTCTTTTCAGAGTACCTGGAGTTGGCGGGTTTGTCTGGGCAATGGGGATGGCTTCAGGCTATCCGGCAGGAGCAAAATTGACCGCAAGGCTTCGGCAGGAGGGACAGCTCTCTAAAACAGAAGCAGAGCGCCTGGTTTCCTTTACTAATTGTTCAAATCCTTTGTTTATATTCGGTGCCGTATCGGTTGGTTTTTTTAATAACGCTAAGCTTGGTGTAATATTGGCCCTGGCACATTACCTCGGCAATATTACCGTCGGTTTATTAATGAGGTTCTATGGAAAGAAGCCCCAGCTGACTTCTCATGGTGCAAGGAAGCCATCACTGCGGGCAGCCTTATCAGCTCTTCATCGGACAAGAATAAAGGATAACCGCCCGATTGGCAAGCTTCTCGGAGATGCAGTCATGTCATCCATCCAGACACTTCTGATGATTGGCGGATTTATCATTTTATTCTCAGTTATTAACAAACTCCTATTTCACATTGGAATCACGGCATTCCTTGCAAAAGGCTTAGAAGCTGTATTGTCAATATTCAGCCTGCCACCTGAATTAAGCATCCCGTTCATCTCAGGTTTATTTGAAATAACACTTGGCAGCCAGATGACAAGCCAGGTTCAGCAGGCAACATTAATGCACCAGGTCATCATTGTCAGTTTCATACTCGCTTTCAGCGGATTCAGCGTACAGGCTCAGGTGGCGAGCATCCTGGCCCAAACTGATATTAACTTCAAGCCTTTCTTTTTCGCAAGAATTGTTCATGGCTTTGCCGCTGCATTTTATGCATTCATTCTTTGGCAGCCAATTTATGAACGCTATTACAATACAGAACAGCCATCCAATGCCATTCCGGTCGGTCTTTTTGAAAAATACTCGTTTCTCGGCAAATTAATGGAAGGATTCGTCTCATCCGGACCGATTATTACTATATTTGCACTTTCAGTTTATACTTTAATGCTCGCCAGGCGTTTGGATAGGAATTAACAGCAAAACGGGTACCTATCAGGCACCCGTTTTGTTAAACCCCATACAATCAGCAGATAAGGATATCTCCGCTGATTAATTATTGGAACTTGTCTTTCAGAGCTTGTTCTACAATGTCAGGAACTAGTTCTGAAATATCCCCGTTATATTTTGCTACTTCTTTCACAATACTTGAGCTTAAAAAAGAATATTGATTGTTAGTCATAATAAAAAAGGTTTCCACTTCATCATTTAAAACTCTGTTCATGGATGTGATCTGCATTTCATATTCAAAATCAGAAACTGCACGAAGGCCCCGAATAACAGCATTTGCATTTACCGATTTTGCATAATCCATCAGCAGCCCCTGAAAGGAGTCAACTTTAACATTCTTAAGATCCTTCGTAACTTCTTTTATCAGATGAATCCTTTCTTCAACATTAAAAAGAGGGTTTTTTGAAGAATTATTCAATACAACCACATAAACCTGTTCAAATACCTTTGCCGCTCTCTTAATAATATCCAGATGACCATAAGTAATTGGATCAAAGCTGCCTGGACAAACCGCGATGCCTCCCATTGTTATCCCCCTGTCACATTCTTGTTATGTATATTTTCCATTAGCTATCCAAGTATGTATTATTCAGCCCGACTGTAGATAGAGATAGAAATTACCCCGTAATTTTCATGCTTCTTTTGAACCAGTCTACCAACAGTTTCAGGGAGCTCCACATCTGATCCATGTTCGCATAGAATTGTTCCCTGATCCGAAAGAAGGTTATTCTCATCAATGACCTTAAGAAGCTTAAGCAGCTGCTGTTTTCGGTATGGCGGATCGAGAAAGATATAATCAAAAGTCAGATCTCTTTTTAAAATTGCCTTGAGTGCACGATCCGCATCATTTCGATATATTTCTGCCTTTTCTTCAAAATCGCAATTCCGAATATTTTCATGGATGGTCTGAATGGCCTTTCCGTCCCTATCCACAAAAATGACCTTGTCCGCTCCTCTGCTCAGAGCTTCAATGCCAAGGCCGCCGCTGCCCGCAAATAGATCAAGCCCCTGGCCACCGTTAAAATAAGGCCCAATTATATTAAAAATAGCTTCTTTTACTTTATCAGTAGTCGGACGGGTTGAGCTGCCCGGAACAGCTTTTAATAACTTTCCTTTCCTAGTTCCCGATACCACTCGCATACGATCACCACTAACCTGCAATATTTCAATTTTCCACACTTTCGAAATGGAAAACTGTTTTTTTCTATCCTATCCTACCATATCTTACAATTTGTAGCCAACCGGCAAATTGTAAGCGAAATCATCAGCCGGAAAAAAATATAGCAGTATGTGTATATCCATAATGATTGTGGAAATAATGTAATTAACAGCATCTATTCAAGGATGTTGTTGCCAACCGCGGAGAAGACTTACGTTTCCCCATAAGTTCTTCCTCCGGTTTCTCCTCTCCCTTTGCCTTCTATCCTGAAAAGGATATAGAAGGACCCTGCAGTTAACTGCAGGGCTTTTTATTTTGTATTCTTTTAAATTCTGTCAGGGGGTCAGGAGAATCCCGCTTTCTCTTTCTTCAGCAGTCACTCCAAAAAGTGCTTTAAACCATTGGATTTCCATCCATATTGTTCCGTTTTGCCTGGTTAATGGATTCATAAGCAATCCATAATCTTCTTCATTATAGATAAATACATTTTTATTCAAATAAAACCGATAACTGTTCTTCCCTTTTGACACAAGCATCGTTTCCTCACCGGAAAGGACCTTTACTTCATATCCTAATGCCTGCATAGCGGCTGTAAATGGAAGAAAAACCTTCCCATCCTTATATACTAAATGAATGCTCGCCTTCTCATCACCAGACACCCATAGCTTTTTTTCTTCCTGAAAATACAGCGGGACAAGCGTTGCTTTGTTTTTGATATTCATCGTGAAAAATTGTGTGGGAAGACCTTTAACATTACCTAAAAGCTTGTCCAGCTTCTCTGCATCCAGAGAATCCGCCTGGAATACATTAATAAGATAATTTTTTAGTTCATTTTCGGTCAACTCTCCCTGCAATTCCTTCAGGGCTATGCTTCCTTTCGTTGAGCCGGGTTTTAAATCCAATAATCCTGATGTAAATGCATCAGTAATCCAGTCAGGAGATCCATCTGCAAATTTTCTCTGAAACTGAAAAGCTATAAGCTTTTTTTCCAGCTGGTGGACTTTAATTTGTGGAGATGTAATCAGGATATTCTCATCCATATATTCAGGATAGCGATCGGTAAGGATAACCGACATAAATGGAAAATTTCCGATGTCATTCAGTTTATTAAAATCCAAGCTGGCTGCCCGAATATCGGCTGTGTATGCATCTGTGTTGTTTATAGCTTTCTTCAAAAGCGGTTCCTCTTGCCAATAAAGTGATGGAACATTTCCATAGCCCTCGAAATAATAATAATTGATATGATCTAATTTCTTTTGTGCATTAAGCCTAATTCCCGCTGCCCATGTTCCCTCTCTTTTGAAAGAGTCTGAAATTGATATGGACAAGCCCTCAGCCTTTATTCCGGGGATTTTAACAAACCAATCTGTTAACAGAAATGCTTTTTTCTTTTCATTTATCGGTACAGTATACTCAAATATCATCTTATCATCTGCGGAAAAAAATGTATAAGGACTTTCGTCTGCTGAATCACAGGCTTTTCCGGTTCCAGTTTTGCAGTTCCATTTAAATAGAGTGTCGGGAATATCAAGCCTATACTCTTTTCGGGCCACAAGTCCGTATAACTTTTGAGAGATTTTTAGTTCTTTCAGATGCGTTTCGACTGTGATTTCCTGTGTAATCGCCTCGGAACTGTTCATTGCAACCGCACGCTCGGAATAAGTGTGCCACTGCCACAGTACCATACCTGAAATAATTCCAGACAAAAGTAAAAAAATTAATAAAGATGCCTTCCACATTGCTTTGCCCTCTTAGTCATTTTTCTTTTAACCTAACAATACCAAAGGGAAGGTCATCAGTCACATTAATTTTTATATATTTTATGATTTTTTTCCATTCTATTTTTATGCTTAAAATGATAAAGTATGGATGGACAAAAAGCATTTAATAAGTGAATGCGATGAGTTTTAAGGAGGTTCTAATTTTGATACAGCGTTTTATAGAAATTGGCGAGGGATACTCAGATATTTATGAATTAATTGAAATTGCGCGGGCAAACAAGCATCGTTTGTCCCACATGGCTGCATTCCATACGAACGTCAATAATAGAGAAATGACATCCCTGGCAGTTATATTAAAGCCGACAGACCCGGGAGAATTTCAGCCTTTATATATTTGCCGAGAAGGGATCCCGAATCCAAACTCAGTGCCGAATAAAAGGTATGATTTATTCGAGGATGCTGCGAAAGAGCTGAATAAAGAAATTATTCAGCTGACAGTAAAGCCCTCTGCTATTTTTAATGAAAAGGAATTATATTATCAATATTTGACTGGGATATTAAGGCTTAATCATTTTATTGCACCTTTGCATTAAATGAGAAAAAGGCATGAGCTTTTGCTCACGCCTTTTTATATTCCCATCTTATAATCATATTCTTTAGCCTTGTCAGGTTTGGAATTTTCAAATTCCGTTTTTAGGAATGGCTTATAAGATGCTTCCACTTTTTTAACAAAAGAATATGAATTTATCTTCTCCATAATTGTTTCCGCATCGGCAAGATCACAGTATAACACTACATATTTGAGACGTTTTGAAACATAATGTACATTTCCGAATCTTCTTAACATTTTTGCCTGCTTTAAAGAATAAAGCCATACGATTATTCCTTGCCTTTGACCAAGCATATAGTTTTCCCCTTCAGTGATCGTTTGTTTTATTTAGTCTAGCACAGAAAATTAACAGTTTTCAATGGGAAGGTTCAAACTGCATATTTTATTTAAAAAGAAAAACCAGCATCAGCTGGTTTTTGAATGGTGCCTCAGTGGTTGTCTAAGAACAGCCACAGCTGCCTCCAGAACCGCAGCCTCCTCCGCAGCTTGATTCAAAGAAAGGATTGCCGGTGGGAACTTTAATGTGTTCAGACACAGAACGTCCTATCAGCATGCTTACCTCATCCAGCAGGGTTTGCAGGCCTGTCTCTGCTCTTCTGAATTCCGCTACATGGATATCCATGTCCATGTCGCGCTTCAGCTCCCTAATGGACATCATCACCCTTTTATACTCCGGATGATATTTGCCAAATCGCTGAACTTCTTCATACAGTTCTTTCATTTTGATAAAATCCTGTATCTTCGTTTGAGTTTCGCGGCTGTTCTTTAATTTATATAAACTTTTGCGGTAATGTTCCGCTTCTTCTGATTCTATAATCATCGCTGCAAGTTCGTCAGCGTTGTCCAAAATAGCCATTCTTTCTAATGTAGCAAGCAAATAGCCCACCTCCGTTTCTTATTTTATCATGAAACGGTTTAAAGCTAAAGCAAGCAGATTAAGGGATCACCACAAGAAAATCTCTTTTCAGCGAGGCTTCAGCCCTGTTTCCTTTTACAAGCTCCAGCCCGATTCGATGTTTGCCTGTTGGAAGCCCTTTGATAATAAAAGCAGCTGAATGGATTTCATCCTTCTTCTTTCCGTTTATATAGAGGAGAATTTTGCCTTTTTCTTTGCTGCTTTGCTTTCTAAAGGACACATCCTGCACAATACATTCAACAAAAACGTCTTTTCCTTTTATTTGATGTTTTACAAAAAAAGGGTCACTGGCAGAACTTTCAACACTAGAAACTGGCAATAGCTGTTCTGCTTTAACTGCATTCACCTGAGGATTGGCTTCCGCTTTTGTTTCGGGCTCAGGAATATCTTTCTGGCACGCTGAAAGAACAAATATAACCAGCAAAATAAAAATGTATTTTTGCCTTTTCATTATTTTACACTCCCTTTAGGATGTCTTCCGTAACGCTCTAATAAAGTTAGTGTTTGCCCGGCTGCTTGTTTTTACTCTAGAACAAATAAAAAGCTCTCTCATGTGCGAGAAAGCTTTCTAATTGGATTGGGAATTCATGGCCTGAAACATGCTCATCATCATGGAGGCCATTTGCACTCCATTCGTGAATTTTTCAACCTGATGGGGGATTGTTTTTTTATAATAGTGAAGGGCGGCAACTTCCAGAGTTTGAATTTCGTTTGGATTTCTGCTCAGTTTTCTATACCAATAAGGCTGCTCACGTATAAATTGCCTAAGATCCTGCTTTTGTTCAAGATACTCGACTATATCTTTTCTCATCTGATTAACCCCTTAATCCTTTTTAAATGTAAAAGGGCTGCTTGGTTTAGTAATACTTGGCTTTGAGCCTCCTGATGGTTTCTGGCCGCCGCCCTGAAATTGCGAAATAACCCCCTGCACAGCTGAAAGTGCCTGGCTGAGATTAGTGATGTATCCCTGCATTTGATTCGCATCCATTTGCTTAAGAGTACCCATAATGCTGCCCATCCAGTCACTTTTTTTCTCTTCGGTCTTTTGTGTATTATCTTTGTTTTGTCTATAAGAGTCCCACCTTGAATCTTCTTCCCCAAGCAAATACCAATCCTCATATAATTCCTGCCACGTTGCATTTCCATCCCTGACTTCTTTGATGATCCGGGGATTCTGTTTAACAAACTCTTTAAACTTTTCAACAGAGGGATGAAGCTTCGTTTTGTACATGAAATATCACCTCGTTCTAATGCAAATGCCTATAATACCATATGAATATGAATGAAAAAGGTGAATATTTATATCTGTTTTATTGATCAAATAAAATTCAAAAATTCAGCCATTAATGGTAATATATGAATGCAGAAAGATATTGAAAGGTGAATAATAATGAATAGAGATCTTATGGAATTATTTGATCAGTGCACCAGGAATGCGACTGACGAAGAATTAACCGCTTTAGAATCCTTGCTTTTAGGTTTTCATAAAAAACAAACCGGCCAAAACAGCTCTTATATTGGCGGACTGCTCCATATGGAACGGAATATAACTGAAGATGAATGCATACTGACAGTTCCTTTAAGTAAGATTGTCAATAATCCGCTCGGAATTCTCCATGGGGGAATAACCGCTACAATTATTGATTCTGCCATGGGAACCCTTGCGGCTTCGCTGCTTCCTGAAGGATTTGGCGCTGTTACGACGCAGTTGAATATTCATTATCTTGCAGTCGGCAAAGGGGAATACGTAACATGCAGAGCGAGAATTGACCATAAGGGAACAAAAAGCATGGTATTATCTGCAGATGTCCTCCGTTCTGATGGAAGAAAAATTGCACAGGCAACAGGCAGCTTTTTTATCATCGAAAAGAAAAACGTAAATAATTAAGGCAGGTGGGAAGATGGTCACCGCTATCGTTATTCCAATTATTTGCCTTTATTTTTATTGGCTGACAAAAAAGGAAATGCGGGAAAGTTATGAGAAGTGGGTGAGCCTTGCAGAGGTCCCAGAGGAAGCTATTATTTCAGGCGAAGTCGTCCATCTTAGCGAGAGCAGACAGCGCTATAATTACAGCCGAATGATTCATGTTCTTGAACTGACCGTCCAAACAAAGAGCCTCAAGCATTCAAATATTAAAAAAATTACTCCTTTAATGACTAATGCTTCAATTCCTTCTGTCAAGATTGGTGATTCTGTCCACTTGTATGGAAATTGGAAAGATGACTATTTTCAGGTTGGCCGGATTCAAATTGCTAATAGTAAAAAAGAGCCTTAACTTAGGCTCTTTTCAGTTTTTAGCTTCTCCATCAGCTTTTTTTATGAAATTTTGAGTATAATGCTTTTTATAAACTCCAACTCCAAGATGGGTAAACTCTTCTTTCAGCAGACTATCCCGATGGCCTTTGCTGTTAAGCCATCCTTCAACAACAGCTGGGGCATCTGTATAATTTGCAGCTATGTTTTCCCCGGCAGCCTCATATGAGACCTCCGCAGCTTCAAGCCGGTCCGCCAAATCGCCGTAAGTTTTAGAAGTATGAGAAAAGTCTTTTGTTTCATACATATCTTTGCTATGAGCTAAAGCTGCCGCAGCAGTCAGATCATC
This sequence comes from Bacillus sp. 7894-2, assembly GCF_002272225.1. Taxonomy (NCBI): domain Bacteria; kingdom Bacillati; phylum Bacillota; class Bacilli; order Caryophanales; family Bacillaceae; genus Bacillus; species Bacillus sp. 7894-2. The sequence goes on along the minus strand of NZ_NPDG01000066.1, from coordinate 14,100 downwards.
CCATTTCAGCGGCTGTAAATGATGGCTGACTCTTATAACATTGGTAATGTCGAAAATTTGCTTCTCTTTCGCTCTCTCCACATCGTCTTCAAAAGCAGGAGAAGGCACGGGGGGCTCCAATAATTCACCACGGTAAACCATTTCATACGGGCGAAGCTTAATTAAAGTGGCTGCATCCATTAACCTCACGCTGGAAAGCGTCCCTGTAAATCTATCTATATTAAGCTGTGCATAGTACTCACCAACCATAACAAGCGGCCTTGTATTAAGGTCATCTTCAGATAACTCGAAACGGTATGAGCTGTCTTTTACTTTAAGACTGAATTCCGTTTCAAAAAAGACGGATGAATATAATTCACCAATTGGCTGCCCTATTTTAAAAGGGTAAATGTCTGAATCTTCGCCTGTCGCAAACAAACTAACTACTTTATTATTGCTGACGCCAGCCTGAATATACTCAGTACCGCTTTTATTATATATCCACCATTCGTATCCATAAAAAGAGGGATCTATTCTGGACGGCTCTCCCAAACTTTCTTTAAGCTCCTCAGCTGACTTTCCCATTAGTGAAGCCACACCCTTTTCAGGGAACCCCGTATTGGAAGATAAGTTATTTTCCTTATTATTTATATCCTTAATTGTATTTTCCTGACTGACGAGGATTTCCCCTTTTTCTTTACGCCCAATATCGATGTAAAAGCCTGCTGCCAGAAAAATGCAAATCAATACTAAAATCCGGAAAAGTGCTCGCAGAGAACCGTGCCTCCCTTCTTTCGCTCGCTGTATTTAAGAAAATTTAAAGTATAACATGCAGGCATTCTGCTAAATGGATTCTAAATAAAATTATTGCATATATACTATTAATCATACCATTAGGTGTATTGTTTATCTATAATTTTCAAAAAAGTTCCGTAACGGCATTTGCAGAAAAAAAAGAACACCATAGGTGGTGTCCTCTCAATGCTGTGCTTCAGTTTCGTGTTTAGAAATATCAGTAAGGGCTTCTCCAGCCTGGTCGTCTGTTAAATGACGCACGGCAAAGTCACCCAGTGATACGATCCCAATAAGCTTGTCACCTTCTACAACAGGAAGCCTGCGAATCTGATGTTCTGCCATCAAACGGGCTGCTTCCCGAGCCTCTGTATCACTTGACACAGTTACTAAATGGCTGCTCATTATATCTTCCACTTTAGATGAAGCAGGATGTTTTTCTGCCACACAGCGAAGAACGATATCCCGGTCGGTAATCATTCCGACGAGCTTATCACTATCCACAATCGGGATAGCCCCTACGTTTAATTCTTTCATTTTAACTGCCACTTCATAAACATTGTCCAATAGAGAACAGCTTTCAACATGGTCTGTCATAATATCGCGGATTTTTTCCAATTTTTTATCCTCCTTCATTTTTTTCTACAATGAATATGGTCCAATAGTGACCGTGCAGGCCTCCTTGACAATATCCGGCACCGATATGGGTTGCCTTTTTGTTAAGAATATTCTCCCTGTGGACCGGGGAATTCATCCAGGCAGCAAACATTTCATCAGCTGTTTTATAGCCCGCCCCGATATTCTCCTTAACGGTGAAAAACGAAATCTGCTGATTCCTTAACATTTCTGTAGGATTTCCATATGTAGGAGAATTATGTGAAACATATTGTAATTTCATCATATCCGAAGATTTTTTTTGGGCTTCAGCATTCAGCTGCAAATCCACAGACAACGGTTTTAGCCTTAATTCCTTTCTTTTTTCGTTGGTGAGTCTCATGAGTTCATTTTCATTCTCACCCATTTTGGGAAAAGCTACCTTCTTTCCATTGTCTGGAATGATAATCATTTCACCTGGAAAAATTAAATCAGGATTTTCTATCTGAGGATTGCTATTAATAATTTCATGCAGATCTTTTTGAAATCTAAGTGCAATTTCCCAAAGAGTATCCTTTTGCTCAACTCTGTAATCTACAGCAGCACCTGCAGTCTGAGGTGTAAAGAATATTAGAAAAAATAAGATACTGATGGCTTTGTATTTCTGCAATTGACGCTTCCCCTTTCACAGTTTGGCACTGCTCAGTTCCATCTGCTCAAGATATGTCAGCCAGGCGTTAAATATGGCATTTCAGCTAACGTTCTTTGACAGATGAATGTTTTCTTGCATGAATCCGTTGCAAGTTACGCTTTTTTCTACTATTATTAAATTTGAGATAAACTTGTTAAAATTATGCATGGATCCGTTCATCAGAACCATGGATTGTTTTCAGGAGGGATAATTATGAAATTTGAAAACACAGGTCTGCAAAATAATAAAGCAGACTTAACCCGCTTAGATGAAGTAATGCTTTCACACGGCCTTGTGCGTGAAGGGCAATGGGATTATGAAAGAGTTACATATGATCGTAAATTCGAATTAAAAGAAGGTGTTTTTTACCTTCGTGTATTTGGATATGCTGCTGAAGGAGATGTAGGAGCCCATAGAGCAACTATTCAGCTTATGACCCCGCTACTAGGGAAACATTACTATCCGCACGGTGTAGAATACGGCGAAGGCGAAAGCTTCCCTAAATCATTAGTAAGCCAATGCGAAAAAATTCTTAGTGAAATTAAAGCTGAAATTGACCAATTTGCTGAGTAACTTTTGCTGAGGTTACAGAATGTATTTTCTGCATAAAAAGACGCATGAACATCATGCGTCTTTTTTATATCAGCTTTAGACCTGCGAAATTTAATTTTCTGAAAGAGCATTCCCTGCAGATATTATTTTTTGAACTGAGAGATCCACTCTTTTTACCTTCAGTCCTGTTAAATGGACAATTTCATCCTTAATTTCTTTCTGAATCCTGAGAGCTTCCTCCAGGATATTTTTTCCTTTTACTATGTTAAGCTTAATTTTCAAGTATACTTCAGTGTTTTTAAAAGTGATGGAGATCGGTTCTTCTTTTCTCTTAAAAACAGTGAATCTTTCATGTTTTAGAGGAATTACACCTTCTCTTTCCTCCAGGCTGGATTCTACGATTGCAGAGATTATATCAATGGCTGCCTGAATCGTCTCGAAGTTAAGATGATCGTTATGCATCTTCCTTTCACTTCTTTCTGTACGATTTTTAATATACGGGCAATAATCTCTCAGCTTTAAACCGTTTACTTTTTTGTTTTTATAATATTTAATGCATAATATAATCAAAGTGTTACGGTCTTTTGATGGTTAACAAAATTGGGAAAGGGGACTTATTTTGTCTACATTATTCACAAAACGTTTTTTATTCATATTGATTGCTGTAATTCTTATAACTGTCCTTTTTTATTTCATTTTGCCTGTTTCTGTTCCGCTGATTGTTGCATTTATTACAGCATTAATCCTGGAGCCAGTTGTGAAACTGCTGCAAAATAAAATAAAAATAAGCCGAAGAGTATCTGTGCTGATTACTTTTCTGGGATTTGTCCTCTTCATTGGCTTATCAGGTTACTTTATTACGACAAAAGTGATTACTGAAGCCATTAAACTTGTTGAAAATGCTCCTATGTACATTAATGAAATTACAAAAGCATGGCTCAGGGCAGAAGCGGACTTTTCCAATGCCGCCAAAGACCTTCCTAAAGACCTTGTTGATGAAATAAGCAACCAGATTCAATCCTTCTTGAATAAAACGAAGAATGACCTTGTCGCTTACGTAAATATTGATAGCTTAAAAGCACTTCTGACAAACATCCCGAATTATCTTGTCAGTTTCATCGTATATTTGATTGCCTTATTTTTGTTTTTAATTGATCTTCCACGATTAAGGAAAGGCTTGTATAATCACCTTACAGATAAAACAGCAGATAAAGTCAAGTTTATGACTTCACGGCTCTCTTATGTTGGGTTTGGCTTTTTCAAGGCTCAATTCCTTGTAAGTGTGATTATCTTTATCGTTTCCTTGATTGGATTATTATTTATCAATCCCGAAATGGCATTGATCATGTCTATAATCATTTGGGTTATTGACTTTATCCCTATTATTGGCTCAATTGTCATTCTAGGCCCATGGGCATTGTTCCATCTGCTGACAGGAGATTTAGCTATGGGGACACAATTGGCAATTCTTGCAGCAGTCCTCTTAATTATCAGGAGGACAGTTGAGCCAAAGGTAATGGGCACCCATATAGGGCTATCTCCGCTTGCTACGCTAATAGCCATGTATCTAGGCCTGAAACTCATTGGAATACTGGGCTTCATTATTGGCCCATTACTGGTCATTGCATTTAATTCCGCAAAAGAAGCAGGACTTATTAAGATGAATTTCAAAATATAAACTTAATAAAAAAGTAAAAAAGCGTCCGCCTGGACGCTTTTTCTTTCCTACAGACATCTCAACTGAGTTTCCTTAAAAAAAGTCATAGAAAAATGACTTTTGCACAGGAATTTTTCTTTCAAGTATTTCTGCATCATTTCTTGGACCTTTAATTTCACCTAGATCATATAACTCCATTGGCCTCTTATAGCCAATTATAATCGCTGAAAGGGCATTGATAGACATATGCAGACCTCGTGCTGGAGGGTTTGTGCATTGGCTTCCTTCTTTCTCTTTATAAGCCCTGACACCGTTTTCAGCAATTAAGTAGCTCCCATTATTCCATGGTGCATGGTGATCCTCAATATGAAGAAAGACATTTTCCTCATTATCAAGGAAAGAATATTGGGCGAGACATTTTTCAGCATTGACGATTCTTCCCATAAAGTATGGGAAAATCTCCATTTTTAAGTTGGGCTGATTCAGGTAATATGGAAATGGATCATGAACGGATGTAATAATCTTAACTTCGTCAACCATCGAATCATGCTGACAGATAAAGTTCCATAAATTCACTCTGGCTTCCTGATTTAGAGCTGCAAATTCTTCAATATCCATTTTATTGTCTTTTACCTTAAACAATATATAGCCCTGTCCTTCACCTGATTCGTTAAAATACACCGCAATCTGGTAATCAGAATACACAAAGTTTTCCCACCAGTATGTGTCTCTTACAAGCCCTCCTGAAAAACGCTGCATATATTCTTTATAAATCTTTTCAATAATTAATGTGTGCTGGTTCTTAGTATATCGCTTAATGGTCCCTGAAGATTTTCCCTTCATTTTTAAATCTATTTTCTTAATATGCGTTTTCTTATATTCAGTGAATATCTCCCATCCGTATTTCCGATAGAAAGAAATATCAAATGGATGCAAAAATGAAAATATTTGCCCCTTATTGTTCATCTCGGCTAAAGCTTGCTTGATTAGGCTGCTAACATGCCCTCTTCTTCTGAATTCCGGATATGTTGCCACACCGGCAACACCTCCCATATCCCATTCAAAGCCATTAATATGAACTTTCAGGGGGATGATGTGAAGTTTGGCAGCCAGACTTTCCTCTTCCCAGATACCAAGAATGGCATGATTTTTCAAACGTTCCATCCTGGCCGGGATGTCAGCTTCAGGCACATTGTATTGGAAGGCATACATGGAGAGCTTCATGGCCTCTATATATTCATCCTCTGTTAATTTTCTTACAGTCACAATACTCACTCCCAATTAAATATCATTATTAATATTCGCCATATACTTATTAAGTCCTTTTAATTAAGAAGTGGATAATATTTTGGGCATAAAAAAAATACCGCTAAACAGCCAGCGGCATCTCATAACCTGTTACGTACCCAGGATTGCTTTTATAACTGATGTGGTTTCTCCTCCATGGTAGAAAACATACAGCAGCAGATAGACTGCAACACCTGTTATGCCTGTAAAAAACCAGATCACACTGGTTATCGGTCCCAATTTCCTATGTGCAGCCACTTTATTTTTATAGCCCGTATATAACGAGATGATTCCTAAAACTGCCCCCACTGTTGCCAGAGTAATATGGAAAATTAAGAAAATCGTATAATAAATTTTTATATCATCAGGGCCGCCAAATGCAGTATTTCCAATAAAAACAGTTCTGCTGGCATAAATGATAAAGAAAATAACAGCAAACACAGCTGCCAAAGTCATTGTTTTCTTATGAGCCTCAAGCTTCTTTTTGCTGATTTGCACCCACCCAATCGCAACAGTTATGGCACTTAGCATAATAAATGCTGTGCTTATGGTCGGGAGTACAGGCAATGAGTAGTCCATAAATTCTTCCTCTTTTCACTATCAGTTTAAAATTAATCTTCACGGTGTTATTTATCACGAAGTTCATTTTATTAAAGTGTACTATATTTTTCAACTAACTGTATGAGCTTTTAATAAAATTTCCTTAAATGTTCAATATTTATTTCATTCCATGTGATCATAATCATTGCAATTTACATTTTATATTTTATCAAAAAAATAAACTCCAGCCTCTGACTGGAGTTTATTCTTTATTTTACTAAATGCGGATTTAATATTGCTTCTTCTTCTGAAGGGGTAATTTCCTGTTCTTTTTTGTACCAGGCATAGAAGATTTGCGCAAGAATAAAGCCATATACAATTTCCTGGATAATCTTCATGATGACCCCGCCAAGCTGCTGATCGTGTATAAGTGACATTGAATTGAACATTTCAGGCCCGCTAAGATTCAGGCTTGCCAGTGTCGCAGAAGGAACACATAACTGAAGGGCCTGTGCCCATGCATTTGGATCAGAATATGTGCTGTACATTGGAGTATCTGAAAAAATGATCAGAGCACATGCAGGAGTCAATAAAACACCATTTGCAAAAATGTATCCTACCTTCTTCAAGCCGTCCAGTGACTCCATTTCAGGAAGTTCATTAATAGTCGGCCACCACATAAAGATTGCCAGAAGAAACAGGCCAGATGTATATACAGTATGAAACATCATATCCGTTTTTACCACGTCAAAAACATCTGGTATGTGGTATATAGAAAATACTCCATTAAACAGGATAATGGCGATTAATGGCTTTGTAAAGATACTGAATACAGGTTTAACAGCTTTGTGATTAACTACTCTTCTCCACACCCACTGAGGGATTCCCATGACTACAAGGGGAGGAACGACTAAATACAGGATAGCCATCTGTATCATATGGGCATAAAACATTAAATGGCCCATCAGGTCCAGCGGAGAGCCTTTGATCGCATATAACACAATCATAGCGATTGTAAAATACACACCCTGCCGTTTAGTTAATGGCTCACTATCTTTGAACTTTTCACGATACTTTACTGTTAACATAAAGTAGCCTGCAAGAATCAGTGCTACAAATAAAAAGAAATATGGACTCCAAAGTGCACGGAAACCGAATATTTCCAAAGACATGCTATCACCTCATTAAATATTGCTCAACCGATCTTAAACGTTTCCAATACTAAGCGATATTGACAAGTACTATTATACTCTCTTCAGTCACCAATCTCAATAAAACGGAAAATAGGTATTAATTGCAAATACTTCATTACATAAAAAGAAAACCGGCCAACAGCCGATTTTCTTTTGAACTTACCACCAAATAACAGTCAAGAAAGCAATGATTGTGATAAATCCGACAAATGCTCCTGAATATAAGAACAATGACGGTGCTTCATGACCTTTGTGGCTCATATGCATGAAATAATATAATTGGAAGACTACTTGCACAAGTGCAAGAATCAGGATGAACGGCACTATAAACCATCCGGAGAAACCTTCATAACCTGCTGCTACGAAGGCAACAATTGTCAGGAAGATCATTAGTGCGAATGTGATAACTTGATGTCTCATCTCTTCTGCACTTTTTTTGCGTCTATATTCAATGTCTACTCTTGGGTTACCTGAGTTTGGTTGTTGATTGGCCATCAGTTTATCCCACCATTCCCATTAAATATACTACTGTGAAGATGAATACCCAAACAACGTCGATAAAGTGCCAGTATAGGCTGGCTACATAAAACTTAGGAGCATTGTAAAGGCTCAATCCTCTTTTGCTGTTGCGGATCATCAAAGTAGTGATCCATAGTAAACCGAATGCCACGTGAGCACCATGGAATCCAACTAACGTGTAGAAGGCTGAACCAAAGGCACTGCTAGTGAAGCTATGATGGAACTCATGCACATAGTGATTGAACTCGTAAATTTCCAAACCGAGGAATCCAAGTCCAAGCAAAACAGTAATCCCAAGCCATAGCTGCATTTTTTTGAAGTTGAAGTTCTTCATGTGATACATAGCATATACGCTTGTGAGCGAGCTTGTTAATAGCAGCATTGTCATAATGAATGCCAATGGAATTTCAAACAAGTCTTTCGCAAGAGCCATGTCACTGCTAGGTACTTTGTCTTTTAAAGCAAGGTAAGTGGCGAATAGGGAGGCGAATAAAACCGTCTCTCCCCCAAGGAAAAACCAGAAACCTAAGAATTTGTTCTTGGCTTCGAGGGTTTGCTTTTCAGGCGACGCAGGCCATGTTTCATAAGTCATTTTTTGTTCAGTAGCCATTATGCCTTAACCCCCTTATCATTATTGTCTTCCAAATCTTCTTTATGAATGTGGTATCCATGATCATCCTTGACAGAACGAACAAACATGGAGCCTAGAGTAATAAGCATACCCACAATTAGTACTGGAATACCCCAGCTGTGTTCTGCGCGGTACATTGCACCAAATGCAGCAACAAATAAACCGAAAGAAATGACAAATGGAATGAACGAGTTGTTTGGCATATGGATATCACCAAGCGGCTCAGCAGGCGACATGCCTTCTTTGCCTTCCATTTTTTCAAGCCAGTATGCATCAAGGCCGCGAATCAGCGGAAGCTGCTTGAAGTTATAGAATGGAGGCGGTGATGGAATGGCCCACTCTAGTGTACGGCCGTCTCCCCAAGGGTCATTGCCAACTTTTTCATTTTTAACGCTAGTAATAACAATATTTATTAACAAGATGATTACTGCAGCTGCCATGAAGAAAGCACCTACAGTACTTACCATATTCGACGTTTCAAATCCCTGTCCAGGAAGGTAAGTGAAGATACGGCGCGGCATTCCCCAAAGTCCAAGGAAATGCTGGATAAAGAATGTTAAATGGAATCCAATAAAGAATAATACGAACGTAATTTTTCCAAGGAATTCGTTTAACATTGTACCGAACATTTTTGGCCAATAAAGGTGAGCACCCGCAAATAGTGCAAACACAACACCGCCGACAATAACATAATGGAAGTGGGCAACTACAAAGTAGCTGTCATGGTACTGGTAATCCTGTGCAGCAGACGCCAGCATAACACCAGTAACACCTCCGGCTACGAATGAAGGAATAAAGGCAATAGCCCAAAGCATCGGCGTTGTGAAAGTGATGCTTCCGCCCCACATTGTAAATAACCAGTTAAAGATCTTAATACCAGTCGGTACTGCAATTGCCATTGTTGCAACAGCAAAAATCGCGTTTGCAATCGGCCCCATACCAGTTGTAAACATATGGTGAGCCCATACCATGAATCCTAAGAAACCAATAAGAACCGTTGCGAATACCATTGAAGAGTATCCGAAAAGGCGTTTTCTTGAGAATATCGCAAAAATCTCGGAGAAAATACCGAAAGCCGGCAAAACCAAGATGTAAACTTCAGGGTGTCCAAAAATCCAGAAGAAATGTTCCCAGATAATTGTGTTTCCGCCCATAGCAGGATCAAAGAAGTTAGATCCAAACATACGGTCGAAAATTAACAGGAATAGTCCTACTGTTAAAGCAGGGAATGCAAATAAAATTAATGCTGATGTAACAAATGTTGTCCAAGTAAACAAAGGCATACGCATGTATGTCATACCAGGAGCACGCATGTTAATGATGGTAACAAGGAAGTTGATCCCCCCGATTAACGTACCCGCACCTGATATCTGCAGTCCAAGTGCATAGAAGTCGATTCCATGCCCTTCAGAAGCAATTGATAGAGATGCATAAGAAGTCCATCCGGCATCAGGAGCTCCGCCTAAGAACCATGACAGGTTCAAGAAAACTCCACCAAAGAAAAACAGCCAAAATCCTAAAGAATTCAAGAATGGGAATGCAACGTCACGCGCACCAATCTGAAGTGGCATAACAGCATTCATAAAAGCAAAAATCAGTGGCATAGCCGCCAAGAAGATCATCGTTGTACCGTGCATAGTTAAAATTTCATTATACAATCCGGCACTTACAAAGTCATTATTTGGTACTGCAAGCTGGATACGGATGAACATAGCTTCCAATCCGCCAAGCAAGAAGAAAAATCCGCCAGCTATAAGATAAAGGATTGCGATTTTTTTATGGTCAACTGTAGTTAAGTAATCCCATAAAACCGCTCCGAAACCTTTTTTTTGTGCTAAGGTACTCACAATTTTACCTCCCTTTTCAAAAAAATCCCTATTGTTCCATAACTTTCAAGCCCATTAAATATTCTGTCAGGGCATCAAGCTCTTCTTCAGACAATTCACCATAAGTACCTGTCATTTTATTGCCAGGTTTGAATGTTTCCGGATCTCTTAACCAATCCTTAAGATCTTCTTCAGTATGATCAAGGACACCGGCAATACGGTCACGATCACCGAAGTTTGTTAAGTTAGGAGCTAAACGGGCTGCTTCAGGAGCAGTGTTTGCCGGAGTTACAGCATGACAGCCGATACAGCTGTTATTGAAGACTTCCTGACCAGCTTCGGCAAGATCTGTCTCTGCCTTTTTAGGTTCTTTTACTTCTGCCATTGCAGTTGCCCATTGATCAAATTCATCACGTGGAACCGCTTTAACTTTGAAATCCATTAAAGCATGGGAAGGACCGCAAAGCTCAGCACATTTTCCATAAAATAAATTATCGGCATCTGCAGCCTTTTCACTGTCAAACTTGAGCCAGAATTTATTCACGTTGTCCGTGTTCGTATCCAGCTTACCGCCTACAGCAGGAATCCAGAAGGAGTGCTTAACATCAGAAGCAATAAGATTGAAATAAACTTTTTCATCCGTTGGCACAACTAATTCCTGGCCAGTGATAATTTCCTGGTTTGGATACTCAAATTCCCACCAGTATAAGTTTGCACGCACATTAACAACAAGTGCATCTGTTTTGCCATCTTCATTCTTCTTTTCCATTGGACCTACATCAGCAAGCTTAAAGGTAGCTGAAACTGTCGGTACAGCAAGAATAAGAAGCAAAAGAATAGGAATAACAGTCCAAATGATTTCCAGTTTGTGGCTTCCTTCAACTTGTTTTGGAATTCTGTCGTCCTTGCGGCGGAATTTAAAAACAACAATAAAGAAGATTATTGTTACGACCGCAATTACTCCTACCATTATTACAGTACTTAACACCATTAAATCAAATTGTGTCTGCGCCACTTCGCCGGCAGGTTTTAGCGTAGATAAATACGGTTCACCGGAGCAAGCGGAAAGAATGAGCGCCATCATTGCAAACAGAGAAAAAAGACGCCACTTTGCAAGCCTTTTCATAGCTTAATCAAACCCCTCTTTCGTAAAGATTTCATTTTTTGAATTGTTTGATCAAAAAATATGGATAAATCCCCTCTCGTTATAAACGAAAAAGGAATTTCCTAACTAAGTTAAATAAGTGTGATAATTACCATGGCTACAAACATGATGGTCAGATATTGCAGGGAGTATACAAACATCAATGTAGCCCATTTAATATCATCATTAAACTTTCTTGCATATAACCCGGTCAATAACCAGCCGATGTTTAAAACTGCAGCAAGTATTATGAATGGCCGTCCAAGTGATGGCATTAGGAATGGCAGCGGCAATAATGCTGCAATCCAGATATAAATATGCCTTTTCGTGGTCTTAAACCCTTTTACTACTGGGAGCATCGGAACTCCAGCAGCCCGGTATTCCTCTACCCTTCTCATAGCCAGTGCATAAAAATGAGGAGGTTGCCAGATAAACACGATAGCGAACAGCACCCATGCCATAGGGTCAAGATTGCCATCCGCAGCTGCCCACCCAATCAGCGGGGGAACTGCCCCTGAAATGCTGCCTATAATCGTATTGGAAACAAACCTGCGTTTAGTCCACATTGTATATAGGACAACGTAGCTGAAAACACCAATTAATCCAATTACAACTGCTGTTGCTGTTGTAAACATTAAAAAGGCCGTACCAAGGCCAATAAGCAGAAAACTCAAAAGTGCCACCTTGCCCGGGTTCACTTTCCCAGTAACAGTTGGCCTCCCTTTTGTCCTTTCCATTAATGGATCAATGTCGCGGTCAATATAATTATTTAAGCTGCAGGAGCCTGCAATAATCAAAGAGGAGCCAATTACTGTATAAAGAACCAGATCCAGATTATTGAAAAATCCTTTTCCTGAAAAATGTAGTGCAAGCCAAAGGCCGGTGAAGGCTGTAATCAGATTGGAATTTACAATGCCAATTTTGATAAGAGCAAGAAAGTCCTTCCAGACTGTAGTCTCAGGAATATCTTGTTGGAGGCTTCGCTCTCTATTTTCAATGGCAGCATCACTCAAAGCCCGTGAGTCAGACATATCTTTTCCTCCTTAATTCCTTACCGCGAACATTACACCTACTATAAAGTATAAATGCACCGAAAGCCATATTCACGATAAAAAACGAGGGGTGAACCCTGGATAAATAATAACCATACTAATAGTTTTCTACCATTAATAATGTATTTAAACTGTTTACTATCTAAATGAAGCTAAACCATTTCTCTGTATATTAAATCACACTTTAAAACTCTTTTGTGAATTTTTTTAGAATAATTTATGACTAATTTGTGTCAAAGTCTAAATTTACTTAAAGAAAGGGTTTATTTTTGAGATAATAAATCTGTTTCAGAAAACTACGGAGGAATAATATACTCACTTTATGTATTCTGGGTTACTTTTCCACGACAGGGGACATTCATTTTATACCCCCTTTATATTTCTAGCAAACTCTATTATAAGTTTCAACCTTTTTTACTATAATTAACTTTATAATTTTTATAACTGTTGTAAAAAGCTTTTTATTCCTGTACTATCGAAAAAGTAAATGGACACACATTCATATATGGCTTTTTATAGAATCTTTGTTAAGATAGATAATGGACAAATACGCACTAAATCAATTGTTGACACTATTATTAAACCTAGAATATTTAAAGAAGGTGAAAGGCTTTGCAACGATCTTTAAAATGGCTTGCTGTTCTCACATCTATCGGCATGCTTTTGGTTTTGCTGGGCGGTGCCCTGGTAACGAAAACGGAATCAGGAATGGGGTGCGGGAAATCGTGGCCGCTTTGCAATGGCGAGTTAGTTCCCACCAATATTACTACTGAACTGATTATCGAACTGGCACACAGACTAGTTTCAGGCGCTATTGGATTTATGGTTCTTATATTATCGATTTGGACATGGAGAAAAATAGGACATATTAGAGAGACAAAGTTTTTAGCGCTGACTTCGCTTTTTTTCCTTATCCTGCAGGCTTTAATTGGCGCTGCCGCAGTAGTCTGGGGGCAATCTGATTTTGTGCTCGCCCTTCATTTCGGGATATCATTAATTTCTTTTGCTGCTGTACTGCTCCTGACTTTGCTTATTTTTGAAGTTGATAAAAAATTCGAGGCAGAAAAGCTTATTATCGATAAAAGAATGAGGAAACATATTATTGGAGTTTCTTTATACAGCTATGCTGTTGTTTACACCGGCGCACTTGTGCGTCATGTAAATGCCAGCCTTGTATGCCGTGACTGGCCGCTTTGTATAAATGGATCTTTCGCACTTCCGGCTAATATATACGAATGGGTGCAAATGGGGCACCGGGCTGCCGCTGGATTAATTTTCATATGGATTGGTTACATTACCTATCTGGCCATTAAACATTACAAGGACCAGAAGGTAATTTACTGGGGCTGGATTATTTCATTTATCTTAGTATCACTTCAGGTTTCCGCTGGAGCATTGGTCGTCTTAACCAGACTTAACTTATATATAGCTCTTGCACACGCCTTCTTTATTTCCTGCTTATTTGGAGTATTAAGCTATTTTATCCTCCTGTCTTCAAGAAGCAGAAAAAATGAGCTTGCTGTTTCAGCAGTTAAGGAAAAAGAGAAAAGTGATGAATCGGCTATCCCTACTTTTACTTCCATTCCATAAATAAAATAAACAAAAGAGCTTCGGCAAATGCCGAAGCTCTTTTGTTTATTTTA
>NZ_NPDG01000065.1:0-9278 GCF_002272225.1 Bacillus sp. 7894-2 | reverse complement strand
CTTTACGAAAACAGCTTTATTTTGACAACTCTATCAGCAGGTCTCCAGTTTGAATTGCTTCACCATTTGAGACAAAAATATCCTTTACAGTTCCAGAGAATGGTGCCTGTACAGTAGTTTCCATCTTCATAGCCTCTGTAATCATTAAGTGATCGCCTTTTTCGACTTTCTCACCTTTTTCTACAAGTAACTTGATGACAGTTCCCGGCATGCTGGCTGCAATATGGCTTTCATTATGCGGATCAGCTTTTGCCTTGGCTGCTGTTGTAGCTTTTATGCTTTCGTCTTTTATGCTCACTTCCCGCGGTTGGCCATTTAGCTCGAAATACACAATTCTAGTGCCGTCGGCTTGAGGCTGCCCTATCGAAACCAATTTAACTATTAATGTTTTACCTGTTTCAATTTCAATTTCCACTTCCTCACCAAGTCTTAGACCATACAGGAATGTAGGAGTATCAAGAACAGAAATATCACCAAATTGATCGCAGGTCTTAATATAATCCATAAATACTTTTGGATATAGTGCATAGGCAATTGCGTCAAAGCTTGTAACCTGCCTGCCCAATTCTTTAAAGAGTTTTTCTTTTAAGGCATCGAAGTCTACATCTTCAAGTAGTTCTCCCGGTCTGACTGTGATTGGCTCCCGGTCTTTCAATATGACCTTTTGCAGTTCAGCCGGAAAACCGCCATATGGCTGCCCAAGGTAGCCTTCAAACAGCTCTACAACAGAGTCTGGAAAATCCAGTGATTTCCCTTTATTCAAAACATCCTGTTCCGTCAGCTGATTCTGGACCATAAATAACGCCATATCACCAACTACCTTTGATGAAGGTGTAACTTTAACAATATCACCAAACATTTGGTTCACACGGGAATACATGTCCTTAACTTCATCCCACTTATCCCCAAGGCCAACTGCTTTAGCCTGCTGCTGAAGGTTACTGTATTGTCCGCCAGGCATCTCATGCTGATAGACTTCTGAATGAGGAGCTTTCATGCCGCTTTCGAAGTCCTGGTAATATTTGCGCACATCTTCCCAATAGTAAGATAATTGCTCGAGCGACTGGATATCAATTTTTGGCTGTCTATCATTTCCCTGCAGCGCGTAATACAGAGAGTTAGCGCTTGGCTGGGATGTTAAGCCTGCCATTGTGCTCAGGGCCGTATCTACAATATCCACTCCAGCTTCAATAGCCTTTGCATATGTGTAAATTCCATTTCCGCTTGTATCATGGGTATGAAGATGAATTGGAATGTCAACAGTTTCTTTCAATTCAGAAATAAGAGTATATGCTGATTGCGGCTTCAATAAACCAGCCATATCCTTGATGGCCAGTATATGTGCCCCCTGATTTTCGAGTTCCTTTGCCAAGTCTTTATAGTATTTAAGATTGTATTTCGTTCTGGCAGGATCCAGAATATCACCTGTATAGCACATAGCGGCTTCAGCAATTTTTCCTGTCTGGCGCACAGCATCAATTGCGACTTCCATCCCTTTAACCCAGTTAAGGCTATCGAAGATCCGGAATACATCGATGCCGGCGTAGGCCGATTTTTCTACGAACTCTCTTATTACATTATCCGGGTAGTTTTTATACCCGACTGCATTCGAAGCACGAAGAAGCATCTGGAATAAAACATTTGGCATTTTTTCACGTAATGTCAGTAATCTATCCCAAGGATCTTCTTTCAGGAATCTGTAAGCAACATCAAAAGTTGCACCGCCCCACATCTCAAACGAAAACATATCGGGAAGCAATTTTGCTGTCGGCTCTGCTATATGCTTCAGGTCATTAGTTCTTACCCGCGTCGCGAGCAGAGATTGATGCGCATCACGGAAGGTAGTATCCGTAATCAGGACTTCTTTTTGTTCTTTAATCCATTTTACAAGCCCTTCAGGACCTTGTTTATCTAAAATTTGCTTTGTTCCATCCTGGTAATCTGTACTGTATTTTAATCTCGGTACTCGAGGCTCTTCAAATACCGGACGTTTCTTCTTTTCAATTCCCGGAAATCCATTTACCGTTACATTCCCGATATAATTCAGCATCTTCGTCCCGCGGTCTTTCTTTTTCGAAAATAGGAATAGCTCAGGAGTTTCATCAATAAATGATGTATCATACTCACCTATTAAGAATTTCTCATGTTTTACAACATTCTCAAGGAAAGGAATATTTGTTTTTATACCCCTGATACGAAACTCCTGAAGGTTCCTCACCATTTTTGATGCTGCCTGCTGGAAAGTCATTGCATGCGTTGAGAGCTTAACAAGCAGCGAATCATAATAAGGTGTGATTACTGCCCCCTGGAAACCATTTCCAGCATCAAGCCTCACGCCGAAACCGCCGCCTGATCTGTATGCCATTAACCTGCCAGTATCGGGCATGAAATTATTTAAAGGGTCCTCTGTTGTAACACGGGATTGAATGGCAAAGCCATGTACATGAATATCTTCCTGTTTTGGAACACCAACTTCATTGCTGTGCAGCGAGTAGCCTTCAGCCACCATGATTTGCGTTTGTACAATATCGACACCTGTTACCATTTCGGTGATCGTATGCTCAACTTGCACACGCGGATTTACTTCTATGAAATAAAACTGGTCACCTGAAACCAGGAATTCCACAGTTCCTGCGTTTAAATAATCTACATTCTTCATCAGGTTGACAGCAGCCTGGCATATCTCGTCTCTCAAATTTTCCGGGAGTGAGACGCAAGGTGCAACTTCAACAACCTTCTGGTGGCGCCTTTGGACTGAACAATCTCTTTCATACAGATGAACAATATTTCCTTCATGGTCTCCGAAGATTTGAACTTCGATGTGCTTTGGTCTTTCTATAAATCTTTCAACATAAACCTCATCATTCCCAAAAGCTGCTTTTGCCTCTGATTTGGCACGCTCATATGATTCCTTTACTTCCTCAAGGTTCCTTACGATGCGCATGCCTCTTCCGCCGCCGCCAAGTGAAGCTTTAATGATAATTGGGAAGCCATGATTTTTGCCGAAGCTAATCACTTCGTCCAGGCTTTCTACTGGACCATCACTGCCTGGTATAACAGGAATTTCAGCAAGCTGGGCTTGAGTTCTTGCCTTAACTTTATCTCCAAACATATCCAGATGCTTTGAAGTAGGACCGATAAATATGATGCCTTCTTCCTCGCATCGTTTTGCGAATTCAATATTTTCAGATAGAAATCCGTAGCCAGGATGAATGGCATCTACATCACTGCTTTTTGCTATATCAATGATTCCTTCAATGTCAAGATAGGCATCAATCGGTTTTTTGCCCTCCCCTACCAGATAAGCTTCATCCGCTTTATAGCGGTGGTAGGAACCGGAATCTTCTTTCGAATAGACAGCTACCGTGCGAATATCCAGCTCTGTGCAGGCGCGGAATACACGAATGGCAATTTCTCCTCTGTTGGCTACTAATACCTTGTTAATTCTTCTGCTCAAACAAAACACCCCGTCTTTATGTATTTTTTGGCAATATTCTGCCAAATCTAAGTTGAGGCCGGGCGGGTATTCCGCTAACCGGCCATAATAACTTTGATTGGCTGCCCCGTGATGGAAGCAATTATGTAATCAGCATCTGCTGATTGATATATAAATAAAGCACTGTGAAGTTATCTGTGCTTATTTATGAATAGAAAATGTTTTTTCGGAAGCCATATCCACAGATCCCGGATTTGTCTCTTCATGTTTATGTTTATATTTCTTTTCATAATTGACGAACATAGAGACATTCACTAGAATTCCCATTGCAATCGAAAGCTGAAGCAGGGATGATCCACCATAGCTAATAAAAGGAAGTGTAACACCAGTGAGCGGTATAACACCCGAAATTCCAGCAAGATTAATGAACGCCTGAATTCCTATCATGGCGGAAATCCCGATAGCAAGCAAGCTGCCAAAAGCATCTTTACACTTTAAACTGATAAAGATTCCCCTCAGTACAATGTACCCGAGAAGCAAAATGACAAAACCTACTCCAAATGCCCCGAGTTCCTCAGCAATTACGGCCATAATGAAGTCTGTATGGGCTTCAGGAAGATACCCAAGTTTTTGTATACTCTCACCAAGGCCCAGCCCTTTTAAACCTCCTGCACCGAGGGCAATATAGGAATTCGAAAGCTGATATCCGAACTCCGATCCAAAGGGATCTCTAAATGCTTCTACCCTCCCCATTCGATAAGGCGCAAATATTTTATCTTTTAATAGAAGGATAAAAGGAGCAGCCAGCAATACTCCGAAAAGCCCCAATTTAAATATGTTCTTAAAATTCATGCCTGAAGTAAATATTACTGCTCCAGCCACAAGCAATATAATCATGGCGGAACCAAAATCAGGCTGTACAGCAACCAGGATTACGGCAAGTATGAGATAAGCAAGCGGCGGGAGAACCCCTTTGTTAAATTCATTAATATAGGGCTGTTTCTTTGCATACACAGCAGCCAAATATATAATGACTGAAAGCTTGACAAACTCTGCAGGCTGAAGGCTTCTCTTGCCGATCTCAAACCAGCTCATAGCTCCGCCCGCTACTTTTCCGAAGATAAATAACGCAATTAGGCCGAATAACGAAAGAAATACCATCGGAACAAGAAATTTGTTGCTTTGCATAGCTTTGTATGGAAATAGAGCGACAAATACGAAAACAATGCCTGAGATAATTAAATTCAGCTTTTGTTTATTGTAGAAAAAGTCGCTATCCTGATCATAAATCTGCACTGCTGTTACCATGCTTGCACTGAAAACCATAATAAGTCCAAAAACAGCTAACAGGGCTACAGCTATTATCAGGGTATAATCATATGATTTTAATATTTTTTTAAACATCCAGCCCTCTTCCCTTATCTTCTAAGTTTATTACTTATTCTACTATAGTATTAAATATCCTGCTTTGAAGAAAAGAAAAGTTAATTTAAATGTAACACAGCAAAGAAAATAATTCTATAATTATGTTATACTATTTTTAAATTAAGTTATACAATATTGAGTATTCTTTTCTTTTGGATATACTAATACCATTTTTTATAATAATAAGGTTATAAAAAAACTCAAACATTCTTTGTATGATGTTTGAGTTTTTTATTATTATTTTTTTACTGAAGCTTCGTGGAGCATGGAGAGTTCCCTTTCCAATTCCTCTAAAATAGCCTTTCCTTCAGTCTCTTCAATTAATCCAAGACGGACAGCAAAATCTATTTCTCTGGATAAGCCAAACATCTGGGTATCAAGAACTTCCTCATATAGAGGGCATTGAGGCATGGTTAGATTATCCATCTGCACCTTTATTAACTTTAATATTTTAGCAGCATCTGCCTTCAAAATGGCATTTGCTTTTTCTTTGTGGTCAATAATCATGTCAGAAGCCAACTTTAAATCCCTCCATTTCCGAGCGATTATCCTATCTATAAATTTTATACTTAAGCATGGAAAAAAGCAAGGATAATAAGGGATTCGATAAAGAAAGGATTCCCGCATGAATTCAGGACTGCACTAATAAGGAATGTCATCAATATTGCCTGTATGACAAGCGCCTTAAAAATCTGTATACTTAAATCATACATATATTTAATATAAAAGCTGCTGCCAGGAGGTTCAATATGGAAAATATTATTGCTTTCAAAGGAAACGTAAAATATCAAATCACCTTAGATCCGGGAGTCTGGATATTTGATGACCGCAGGGTTGATTTGACAACATACTTTATGCAGGAAAATATCAGAAAAAATGAACTTGAGGAATATACTAAAGCAGTCTCAAAGCATTGGGATAGAGAAATTATAGAAGGCGCAGTTTTCCCTCCAACACTTAAAACAGAAAAGAAATTTGAAAAAGAAAAGGTCCTGACAGGCACATTCGGAATACCTTTTAAACCATTCCTAATGAATGCGGAGCCGGAAGAGAATGCTGAAATCGTTGTTATTGAAAGCGAAGATGGTGAAACCAGATTGACTCTATCTGAAGCAGAAGAATTAATATTGGGGTTCTCAAAGGATGGAAAACCATTAAAAGAGGATGGGCCTGTTCATGCCTATCTCGGGGATGGGAGCAACCAGAATTCCCCTATAAAAAGAGTGAAAGCATTTAGAGTGGAATGACAGGAGAGGGCGAATTGCATCGCCCTTTTTCTTCGCAGTCTCTTCCCCCGGCATGAAAACCTCAGAATTCACGAGCCCTGTCATGCAGGCTATAACAGGTCAGCAGCAAGCTGGGCCAAGCCGGATCTCTCACCTTTAACAAGTTTGACATGACCCGAGATAACCTGATCTTTAAATCTTTCCACGACATAGGTGAGACCGTTGTTATAAGCATCCAGGTAGGGATGGTCTATCTGCTCGGGATCTCCCATCAGTACAATTTTACTCCCTTCCCCTACCCTGGTTAATATGGTTTTTACTTCATGCTTCGTCAGGTTCTGTGCTTCATCAATAATAATGAATTGATCCGGTATGCTTCTGCCTCTGATATATGTCAGGGCCTCCACCTCAATCGAGCCCATACCTGCCAATATGGCATCCAATTCACCCGGCTTTTTGACATTAAACAGGTACTCCAGATTATCGAAAATCGGCTGCATCCATGGTCTTAGCTTTTCCTCTTTTTCACCCGGAAGGAATCCCAAATCCTTGCCTACAGGCACAATGGGGCGGGCGACCAGCAATTTTTTGTACTGTCCATAATCTTCGGTCTGCATTAAGCCGGATGCCAGCGCCAAAAGAGTTTTTCCAGTCCCAGCCTTGCCGATAAGCGTAACAAGCGGCAGGTCGTTTCTCAGTAACAGCTCAAGAGCCATTGTCTGCTGCACGTTCCTCGGCTTGATCCCCCATATATGGTCATGATCAAAAATAAGTTTTTTCACTTTCTTTCCACTTTTGTCCACTATACCAAGTGCAGACGATGAGGAACCAAGCGCATCTTTCATCACCAGAAACTGATTCGGATAGAAAGGATGATTTGCTATTTCAGAAAGTGGCAGTTCTCCTTTTTCATAAAAACGGTTCATAATATCGAGACCTATATATACCTCCAGAAAACCGGGATATAAATGATCATTTTCAACTACACGATCACTTAAGAAGTCCTCTGAAATTAGCCCGATAGCATCCGCTTTAACTCTGACTAGGGCATCTTTGCTTACCAGGATTACCGTTCGTCCATTTTCTTTTGTCTCTTCCTCCAAGGATAAGTTTTTTGCAACTGCCAAAATCCGATTATCATTCGTTTTTTCTACAAAGATCTCCTGAAGTTCATGAAATGATCTATGATTTAACTCAATTCGCAGGCTTCCGCCATTTTCAAGAGGTATTTTCTCATGTAGCTTACCTGTCTCTCTCATGCTGTCAATCAGCCGGGATACTTGCCTTGCATTCCTCCCAATTTCATCCATATACCTTTTCTTAGAATCAACCTCTTCCAGAACTACAGCCGGAATAACTACTTCATTATCTTCAAATGAAAATATGGAATTAGGATCCTGCAACAAGACATTGGTATCTAATACGTAAATTTTACTCAATATGATGCCTCCTGCTCCTCATGTGTCTTGGTAAAGCAAATTGCAAAAGCGAGATCCCCTGCCTGCAGATTTGCAGTTTCATGAAAAAGATCACCTTCATTCCTGATGGATTATAATCCTGTTGTTCTATATTATTCAGCCTTCGAAAGATGTTGATTAATTAGGAAGAAAGGCTTTCTTAGGAAGTGGACAAATCTATCTTGGTAAAAATATATGTAATGCCGAATAAAGATAGAAGAAATTTTGCACAATAACATTAAACAATCCTCAATATTCCTGAACCTGAAGAAGTTCAAGCTTTCATTTTCAGGAAATTCAGATGTCCCGGAGGTGTCAAATATGAATAAATGGCTGCTTGTTTGGATGACAGGATTACTATTAACAGGGTGCGGCATGAACAATCAGGCCCAAGATCATCAGGAACAGAAAAACATCAACTCAGTAAATGTTAAAAATAGTACAATACAGGAAGTTGACAGAGAGACTGGACAGCAGGTTTCCAGGCATCTTGTCAATTTGGCTGTCCGAGTTCCCAATGTCAATGATGCAACAGCAGTTGTACTTGGACGCTTTGCAGTAGTTGGAGTAGATGTAAATAAAAATCTCGATCGTTCTGAGGTCGGATCAATCAAATATTCAGTTGCCGAAACCCTTAAAAATGATCCTCATGGTGCAAGAGCAATTGTAGTGGCTGATCCGGATATTAACGCCAGGCTTCGGGAAATAGCCGCTGACATTCAAAACGGAGAGCCCCTGCAGGGAATCATGAATGAACTGGCAGATATCGCCGGCCGGTTAATGCCTGAAGTCCCAGCCGACCTGGTTGATCCTAAAAAGAAAAATGAGAAAAACGCAACCGAAGATCCAAAGAAAAGACTCAACAATGATCAGGAAAAACAGCTTGAACAAAAACAGGAAAAACACTCAAATTATTATAAGTAAAAGCGTCACTACCGATGGTATTTATTGTTTAGCGGTAAAACGGCTGTTAGAACAACAAAAGCTTAGTTCCCTGGGGAACTAAGCTTTTTTCATTGCCTCCATTACCTGTTTGTCCAAACGGGCTGCTGCATCTTTATCGTATGTTTTGTCATATTGAGGTTCGACAGTGATTTTAGAGCCGTAAAACATGACATCACGGACTTCCTTCACAGTAATGGCCATAAGAGCGAGCTTTAAAGGTACGCCTTCCATCTTTTCAGCCTTAACCGATGCTTCACCTGCGATGGAGTATGTAGATTCATTCGCGATAATGTTCAGAACAACTTTGTTATTGCTATTTATGTTTTGAACAATTCTCGAACGGTTATCAACTGCAAAATATAATGTTTCGTCATCTTTTGCCAGTATCCATGAAATCGCATTAACATTAGGCCCGGCAGTTTCAAAGTCAATAGTGGCAAGTGTGACGAAACGTTCCTTTTGCAATTCGTCATATAATGGTTTGATTAATTTCGGTTCTACCTGATTTGCCATTCTTTTCCCTCCTTTATTAATTTCATCATAGTATGATAACGCTTTTCTTTCAACTTATAACATCTCTTTTTCAAGTTTGATTAAACCTGCAGCGCTTTCTATACTAATATAAACTAACACATGAAACCCGATACGGGATGACCGTAAAAAAATTATTTGCCGCAAAGCATTCGAATCAGACCTTAACTTATACTATAATGGTAATAACAACAGTTAAAACAATATGCTCTTTTTCAAAGATTGTTTTTTACGTTTATGAATTCTGCCCGTTGATTT
>NZ_NPDG01000064.1:0-4667 GCF_002272225.1 Bacillus sp. 7894-2 | reverse complement strand
AATCAACTCAGTAAACTAAGTTATTAACTTTAGGAAAACAGCAAAACAATATGAGGTGTCCAATGCGAGTAAAATGTGTACTATGTGATAAAATTGAATCCATTGAAAACGAGTCCTTGCAGGCTAAACGTCTCCGAAACCGCCCGATTCACACATATATGTGCAGACCATGCGAAACAAGAATTACAGAAAAAACACAAAAAAGAGCTGATACTGGAAACTTTAAGCTATATCGGAGCAAAGTCCAGGAGGAGGAATGGTGAACTCCACACCATTCCATGAACAGCAAAGAAGCCGCCCCAGTCATTTTGTCTGGGGCGGCTTCTTTTAATCCTCCGGATAATTTACATATTTTTCAGGTTCACTTTGAATCTGTTTAAGCATTACTTCTATCAATTCACAGGGAAAACGGCTCTTATTCCGTTCTTCTCCCTTTGTGTAATGCACATAATACATCACATCATCTTTTTCAAAGTGAATATCGGAAATATTATGCTCATCCGAAAGAATCTCAAAGAACATTCTTTCTGTGTCTGCTGCCGCTGTATCATCCGGACGTTCCTCACAGACAATTTTTATCGTCAGCCAGTTATACAGTGAATCCTGCAAGGACTTCATCTCAGCATCTCCCTGTTATTCCGCCTTTGCCTGTTCCTTCTTTTCCTGGTTAAGGCGGATTTTGTAAATGATCAAGATTAATGCAGCCACAACAAGACCTTCTGCTACAGGAAGGAATACTCCAAGAAATGTCAGCATCGTACAGCCTAAAATCAAGAAAGTGTATATCATAGCTGATTTTAAAATTGGGAGTTTCTTGGCAAATCCTAATTTAAATACCAATATTGACAGCAGAACAATTGTTATATAGAGAAGCCACATTCCAGTTGTGGGATTCTCATCGACTTTGAACAAAGCAGCAAAAAAAGACAGGCGCTGTGATACATCCATATCCTTATCTCCTCCCCCTTCTTAGTCTTAGTTGGTTTCAGCGTATTTCTTCTTCTTGGCCATTCTTTCTCTTTCATTCTTATCAAGAAGTTTCTTTCTCAGTCTGATTGACTCAGGTGTTACTTCAAGCAGCT
Source organism: Bacillus sp. 7894-2 (assembly GCF_002272225.1). NCBI lineage: Bacteria > Bacillati > Bacillota > Bacilli > Caryophanales > Bacillaceae > Bacillus > Bacillus sp. 7894-2. Next base: position 3,585 of record NZ_NPDG01000064.1, on the reverse strand, counting down.
CATCATCATTTAAGTATTCCAGAGCTTCTTCAAGTGTCAAGATCCGCGGCTTTTTAATTACATTCGTCTGATCCTTATTAGCAGAACGGATGTTTGTCGCATGCTTCACTTTAGTGATGTTGACAGTAAGATCATTTTCACGAGTATGCTCTCCCACAATCATGCCTTCATAAATTTCAGTACCCGGCTCAACGAAAATAGTTCCTCGGTCCTCAACTTGCATAATTCCGTATGTGGATGACTTGCCGCTTTCCATAGACACTAGGACACCTTTGCTGCGTCCGCCAATTTGACCTTTAATTTCCGGCTGGTAGCTGTCAAATGTGTGATTGATAATACCATAGCCGCGGGTTAGCGTCATAAATTCAGTGGAGTAGCCGATCAGTCCGCGGGCAGGGACATTGAATGTCAGTCTTACTTGACCATTGCCGTTATTGACCATATCAAGCATTTCACCTTTACGGGTACCCATAGATTCAATAATCGATCCAGTATTATCTTCCGGCACATCGATTTGAACACGTTCTACCGGTTCACAGCGAACACCGTCAATTTCTCTAATAATTACTTCCGGTTTAGAAACCTGCAGTTCAAAACCTTCACGGCGCATATTTTCAATCAGGATTGATAAATGCAATTCCCCACGTCCGGATACAACCCAGGCGTCAGGTGAATCTGTATTTTCAACACGGAGACTTACGTCCGTCTCAAGCTGTGCACGAAGTCTTTCTTCAACTTTTCTTGAAGTAATATATTTGCCTTCTCTTCCCGCGAATGGACTGTTGTTAACAAGGAAAGTCATTTGCAGTGTTGGTTCATCAATCCTTAGAACAGGAAGTGCTTCCTGATGCTCGACAGGGCAAATAGTTTCCCCGACATTAATGTCTTCCATTCCCGAAACGGCAATAAGGTCTCCAGGATAAGCTTCCTGGATCTCTTCTCGCTTCAGTCCGAAGAAACCAAAGATCTTTGTAACCCGGAATTGCTTAACTGAGCCATCAAGTTTCATTAAAGCAACCTGCTGTCCAACCTGGATTGTCCCCCGGAATACCCGGCCAATTCCAATTCTCCCCACATAATCATTGTAATCAAGGAGTGCCACCTGGAATTGAAGCGGCTCTTCACGGTTATCAACTGGTCCAGGAATATGTTCAATGATTGCTTCATAAAGAGAATGCATGTCATCATCCTGCTTGTCAGGGGTAACACTTGAAGTTCCCGAAATAGCAGATGCATAAATAACCGGGAATTCAAGCTGTTCTTCATCTGCACCCAGTTCAATGAACAAATCGATTACCTCGTCAACAACTTCTGAGGGACGGGCAGATGGTTTGTCAATTTTATTTACAACAACGATTGGCGTAAGTTTTTGTTCCAAAGCCTTTTTAAGAACAAAACGCGTCTGCGGCATACATCCTTCATATGCATCGACAACTAATAATACGCCGTCAACCATTTTCATGATCCGTTCAACTTCTCCGCCGAAATCGGCATGTCCTGGTGTATCCAGAATGTTGATTCTCGTATCTTTATATTTAACTGCAGTGTTTTTAGCTAAAATCGTAATACCGCGTTCTCTTTCCAGATCGTTTGAATCCATCGCACGCTCTTCCACGTGCTCATTTGAACGGAAAGTTCCGGACTGTTTTAAAAGCTCGTCAACCAATGTTGTTTTACCATGGTCAACGTGGGCTATAATCGCAATATTTCGAATATCTTCTCTTAATTTCAAAAGATTTCCTCCTATTTATCAAAACTGAATCAAATTCATTTTTCAACATTTTTCACAACTGATACATTATATCACAATTACTATAGAAACCTAAAAACTTTTTGTGTAAAATAATGTAGAGAAGGATTTATTTCTGATAAATTATACTGTCGGACAGTATATTCTCTACATATTTTTCACCAGTATTTAACTAAATTAATCCTCTTGGGAGTGAAATTATGAAGAATATCAAGTGGCCTTTATTAGCCTTTGCGATAGGAGCAGCTATATGCATGATGGGTATAGGCGTTGCGGTGGCTGAAAGAAGCATGTTTGGGATCATCCTGGCCATTATCGCTTTAATCCTTGTAATGGGATACGGTTTTAAAACTAAGAAGAAGATGAGAGAAGAAGGTTCGTTATAATTTAAAGCTGCAGCGGATGGCTGCAGCTTTTTTTCATATTAATGGACAGACCATTATTAAAAATTCCCGGCCATCATCGGAAGTCTCCGTCTTGAACTGCTCAAATCCGGCATCAGATAAAAAGTAAATCCAATAGTTCCGATTTTCAGGGACACCCGCAAACAAAGACTTTTCGCCTTTCTTCTTTAACTCAGCGGTCAACAGTTCAATAACCTTTGTTCCTATTCCTTTTCTTCGCATTTCTTTTTTAACCAGGATCGTACCGAGCCACGGCTTCCCGTTAGAAGGGGATAAATTCACATGGAAAGTGATGGCTGTTCGTTCTCCGTCAATACGCCAAATTCTCCACTCCCCATTTAATTCCTGATGCCTGGCCATATAATTGCAAAGGTTATTCCCGCATTTTTCTTCTTCTTCCCAGTCGGTGCTATCCTTAATGACTTCTAAAAAAAAGGGCTGGTCTTCCTCTGTGAACTTGCTGCTTGCTATGCTACCAATTTCCATTTTTTAAGTATTCTTTCATAATTTGCTGATGCAACCCTGGCTTAGAGACAAAAACAGAATTGTTTTCAAGGTAGTTCAGCTCCTCACCTTTAACGGTTGTCGCAATTCCTCCCAATTCCTCAATCATAATCACACCAGCAGCGAAATCCCATGGAGCGAGGCGCATGGTTATGTATGCATCAACTCTCCCGGATGCTATATATGCCATTTCCATTGCTGCTGAACCGTAGGACCGTGTTCCCCTTGCATTTCGTACAAGTGGAGCCAGCAGTGATGGATCAATCCTTCTATTTTCGGTAACCCATGTGGCATTCAATCCAATGATCGCTTTTGACACATCCGTTTCCTTTAAGGGAGGAAGTTCCAAATCATTCATGAATACACCGTGCCCTTTCATGCAATGATATAACTCGTCATGAACTACATCATATATTAATCCGATTTTGCCTTTTCCATTTTCATAAATGCCGACTGATATCGCAAAGTTTCTCTGCTGATGGACAAAGTTCATTGTTCCGTCAATCGGATCAATAATCCAGACGATTCCATCCAGGTCATTTAGCTTATCACCAAAACCTTCTTCACCAAGTATCCGGTGCTCAGGGTATTTTTCATTTATTTTCTTTATGAAGAATTGTTCTGTTTCCTGGTCAATATCTGTCACTAAATCGTTCGCATTTGATTTGGTGGTTATGGTCAGAGTTTTGCTGAAAGAATTTTTAATATTCCCGCCCGCCTCTTTTATTAAGGCTTTGGCATATGTATGAATCTCACTCCAATTTGTCATGGGTCAGCCCTCCGCATAGTGATAGCATTAAAATATTTCTAGCTTAAATGAAATAGCAAGGTACTTCAAGTTATATACTCTCCAATGATAGGCGTTATCATTTCCGCGTGTATAATTATTTGCCGAAGACAAGCTGTGATTTTTGGATTAAAAATAAT
>NZ_NPDG01000063.1:0-1574 GCF_002272225.1 Bacillus sp. 7894-2 | reverse complement strand
AGCAACAAACTTTGCGAAAACAGCCAAAATAATAAACGAACCCCTCATAGTATCATGGAGTTCGTTTCTAATTTTTTCTTCTTATTTGCATTTTTTCTGCCTTTTCTCCTTTATCGGCAATTCATCTTATAGTGCTTTTAATCTAAGAAGTTCCTGCCTGATTTTTTCCAGCTTTAGCTTAGATTGTTTTTGAAGGTCTTCATTCTTTTCTGACATGGCATCAAACAAAGTAGCAAGCTCATAGTCCATTTCCAGCCTTAAAACCGCTGTCCTTTCCCTATCACCATTTTTCTTTTTCACTGTATTCATTAGTTGTTTCATTAGACAGTACACCCCTTCCAAAAGTGTTTAATTTTCTGATTATTTTTACTTTTATCATATGAAGGACAATTCTCGATTGCAACTAATTTGTGCGATAACCTAAAACTTTATTTCACCAATTCCATAGAGCTTTAAATTTTTGGATTGTTTCCGGGTATGCTACAATATTTGACAAAGCATACAGGAGGTCAGCTTATGTCTTTTTCCGGTTTTACAAACGATGATTTTGATGTCTTTAAAATAGATGGATTGGATGAAAGAATGGACAGGTTAAAATCTGTTATTAGGCCTAAATTAGAAGAATTGGGCCGCCATTTTGCACCATCCCTCTCCAGCCTGTCAGGAGTTGAAATGTTCCCTCATGTTGCCAAACATGCGAGAAGAACAAAGAATCCGCCAAATGATACTTGGGTCGCATTTGCAAGCAATGCGAGAGGGTATAAAATGCTTCCACATTTCCAGATAGGATTATGGGAAACTCATGTATTTATCTGGTTTGCCATAATCTATGAAGCACCAGATAAAATCGCTGCAGGCAAGTTATTTGAGAACAGCCTGGACAAAATTTATAAAGAAATACCCAGTGATTATGTCTGGTCCGGAGACCACACAAAACCAGATGCTGTTTTACATGAGCGAATGGACAAGGAAGAGTTGAGATCCATGTTTCAGCGTCTGCAAAATGTTAAAAAAGCGGAAATTCTTTGCGGCTATCATATTTCTCGAGAAGATGCCGTTCGCATGTCACCTGATCAGTTTATTGAAAAAGCTGAATCTGTATTTAGAAATTTATTACCCCTATACAAATTGGCATAAACATGTTTTCAGAACGTGGATTTGGCATTAAAAAAACAAAACCTTCAGCAAGTTGAAGGTTTTGTTTTTTTAAAAGTCTATTTCTGCATTTTTAATTTGTCCCCGGCTGAACGTTCTTTAGCCAATTTTACTGTCCTGTAGGAGGAATAGCCGCTTTGTTCTTCAAAGTCATCGCAGATGTTTTTCTCCTGAGCTTTCCCCGGAACGATTTCCTTGAAGCGTCTATATGCATTCATGAATTGTTCCCGCTCAATTCCTTTTTCGTATGCCATTTCAATGCTTTCAAAATATTTTATAACATCCACAATTTCTTCTGTCGACCAATCCTGGTCAATCGGGTACTGATATTCCATTACCTTTCACCTCATTTATGATATTCATGATGCATTTTATCGCAGTCTAACGGTCAGTAAGTCCCCCACTTCCAGACTCAGAGA